>CAZPZE010000810.1:0-3001 GCA_964590625.1 uncultured Solibacteraceae bacterium | reverse complement strand
GAAGCCGCGCGCCTCGCCGGAATCGATGCGAACGGCGTGACCTTCGCGGTATTCGCGCTCACCGGCGCGTTGACAGGCATCGCCGCCGTTCTGAATTCCGTCCGTTTCGATCAGATCCCCGCGAACGCAGGCCTCGGGATGGAGATGAAAGTCATCGCGGCTGTTGTGGTCGGCGGCACCGCGATCACTGGCGGTTCAGGCAGCACAGCCGGTACGGTGCTCGGCGTGATTCTGCTCGGTGCGATCGGACCCGCGCTCACGTTTCTCAGCGTGAGTGCTTATTGGGAGCGTGCGCTGCAGGGCGCGATTATTCTGGCGGCGGTGGTGATCGAACTCCTGCGCGAACGCGCGGAAAAGCGCGCCGGGCTCGCGAGGGCGGCTGTTGACTAAGCGCGGCGAATGGATTCTGCTGACTGCGCTGGTCATCCAGATCGCGATCTTCTCCGCGATCGCGCAGAACTTTTTCACGCTGGATAATTTCTTCGAAGTCCTCCGCTTCAGCGTCGAACTCGGACTGCTCTCCATCGCGATGACCCCGGTCATGGTGACTGGCGGCATCGATCTTTCGGTTGGCTCCATGATGGGCCTTGCGGCGGTCATGTTCGGCGTCGCCGTGAAGAACTGGCATCTTCCCACCGCGGTGGGCGTGCTGACCGCGCTCGCCGTCGGTTGCGCGGGCGGTGCGCTCAATGCCGGACTCATCTCGCGCCTGAAACTGCCGCCGCTCATCGTCACGCTCGGCACCTACTCGATGTACCGGGGCATCGCCGAAGGCATCACGCGCGGCGCCGTGAACTACACGGATTTCCCCTCGTCGTTCCTCTATCTCGGGCAGGGATATTTCGGCGGGCTGATTCCCGTCCAGGTCCCGATCTTCATTCTGATCGCGATGGCGTATGCGATTCTGCTCCACCGCTCCGTCATCGGCCGCGCACTCTACGCCATCGGCTTCGGCGAATCCGGCGCGCGTTACGCCGGCATTCCGGTGGCGAAGCGTATCTCGCTCATCTATCTGCTTTCGGGAATCGTTTCGAGCCTCGCGGCCGTCGTCTACGTGGCGCATCTGGGGCAGGCGAAGTCCTCGGCAGGCGATGGATACGAACTCGACGCGATCACAGCCGTCGTTCTCGGCGGCACCAGCGTCTTCGGCGGGCGCGGCACGCTCGGCGGCACGCTGCTCGGATTGTTTTTCCTTTCGGTGCTGCAGAACGGCCTGCATCTGGCCGCGCTGCCCTCGGAACTGACCGGCGTCTTGACCGGCGTCCTTCTGGTGTTGATAATCAGCTTTGACCGCTGGCGCTTGCGGGCGCGCCCGGCGGCGCAGAGCGTTGAGGAGAGTGATGAAGTGAAGAACAGCCAGGTTGCGGTTCTGTGCGGCGCGGTGATCGCCGGAGCCCTGATTGTCGCGGCGACGAACGTCTGGATGGTGAAGACTCTCGCGCCGCGCGCAGGCGAAGCGGCTCCCTCCGCGGCAGCGCCATCCGGCCATAAGCCGGTGATCGCCGTGATGCCCAAAGCCAAGGGTGATCCGTATTTCGTCAGCGTGCGCGGTGGCGCCGAAGAAGCCGCGAAAGAACTCGGCATCGACATGATATGGGACGGCCCCACCGGCCTCGATGCCGCGAAGCAGAACGAAATGGTGGAAGACTGGATCACGCGCAAGGTGGACGCCATCGCGGTGGCCGTCGAAAACAAGGGCGGTATCTCGACCGTGCTCCGCAAGGCCCGCGAGCGCGGCATTAAGGTCATCACGTGGGACGCCGATGCCGAGAAGGACGCGCGCGATTTCCTGGTGAATCAGGCCACCTCAGAAGGCATCGCGAACACTTTGACTGACGCCGCTGCGAAGATCCTCAACGGCAAGGGCGATTTCGCCATCATCACGGGTGCACTGACCGCGAATAATCAGAACGAATGGATCGCGTTCATCAGGAAGCGGCTCTCGAAGTACCCCGGCCTGAACCTGGTCACGATCCGCCCCAGCGATGACGATCGCGACAAGGCCTTTGCCGAAACGCAGACGCTGTTGAAGGTGTATCCGAATGTGAAGCTGATGATGGCGATCTCCGCCCCCGCCGTTCCTGGCTCAGCGGAAGCCGTGAAGCAGGCTGGACGGAAGGACGTTGCCGTGATAGGCCTCTCGCTGCCGAGTATCTGCAAAACCTACATCCACGAAGGCTGGGTTCCGATGATTGCTCTCTGGAACACGCGCGACTTAGGCTATCTCGCCGTTCGAGCCGCCGACCAGGCCGTCACCGGCCAGCTCAAACCGGGTGCCACGTCGATGGACGGCGGCCGCTTAGGCAAAATCGAAGTCCGCGGCGACGAAATCATTCTCGGAGCCCCGCTGGTGATCGATAAGAAGAACGTAGACAGCCTGGATTTCTAAGGCTGGCTTGGCATCGCCCGTGGAAAGGCCGCTGTCACATCAACTTCGGTCGGAAGCCGGAAGGTCACACTGGGGTTATTAGGATCTACGTCCGACGCGAGTCGATATCGATAAGTAATCACGAACGATGTTGGCTCCGAGCTCCCAAACCGCAAGGTTCGTGCGTGACTCTCCGCCGCAATCCTCAGAAGGGGCGGTCCATCCTCGGCTTTGGATTCCACAACGACCGGTCCGTTGGTAGTAACTCGGACACGAACGGCCCCCTCGACGTGTGCGATGCGCGCCAGCTGCGGATACTCAGGTAAATCGCAGTGAGTTACCCGAAGTTCAGGTTTTGGTGGCTGCGCTGCCAGAACGACAACAGATAGGGCAATGAGCGAAGTGAGTCTCTGGGCGAGATAGCCCGGCGCCATCTCTCTACTCTAACGAAATGTAGGGCCGAGCTTCCGGCTTGGCCCTACGAACTCACCAGAATCACATCGAGAAACCGCGGTCCGTGCACGCCCTTGACTCGCGTCATCTCAATATCCGCTGTCGCCGAAGGCCCTGAAACCGTGGTCAGCGGCAGCGTCTCCATCCCTCGGAGCCGCTCAAAACCCTCCGGCACAGTCT
>CAZPZE010000809.1:0-3974 GCA_964590625.1 uncultured Solibacteraceae bacterium | reverse complement strand
AACCATTTCATTCAAGAAGCGCGGGATGGGGCTGGGGCTCTCGATTGCGCGCAAGAGCGCGCTGCTTTCTGGTGGCGACATTCTGCTGATTGCGGGAGAGTTGGGCGGCGCCGGCTTCCGCGTGCTTCTACCGACGGGGACAAACCATGCCATTGCGGCGAATTCTGGTCGTTGACGACGAGGAAAATATTGGCCGCTCGCTGCGGATGATTCTCGAACGCGAGGGCTATCAGGTGAACGCGGTGCGTTCGGCGGCGGAGATGCGCGCGTTTCCGGAACGGGCGCGGATGGATCTCTATCTCTTCGACGTCCGCCTGCCGGATGCGAGCGGGATCGATCTGCTGCGCGAGCTGCAGGCGGCGGAGATTACATCGCCGGTGATCATGATTTCGGGGCACGCGACGATTTCGGACGCCGTGGAGGCGACACGCGCAGGCGCTTTCGATTTTCTGGAAAAGCCGCTGGGGCGCGATCGCGTGCTGGTCGCGGTGAAGAACGCACTTGACCAGGGAACGCTGAAGCAGGAGAACAAGCGGCTGAAAGAGGCGGCCGGTCCGGGGACGCGGATGATCGGCGAGAGCCCGGCCTTCGAGCGGGCGCTGGAACAGGCGACGATGGCGGCGCGGTCCGATGCGCGCGTTCTGCTGATCGGCGAATCCGGCACCGGGAAAGAGCTGCTGGCGGCGCATATTCACGCGACGAGTCCGTTCTCGGGTGGGCCCTTCGTCAAGGTCAATTGCGCGGCGATTCCCGGCGAGCTGATCGAGAGCGAATTGTTTGGGCATGAGAAAGGCTCGTTCACCGGCGCGACGGCGATGCGGCGCGGGAAGTTCGAGCTGGCGGATGGCGGCACGCTGTTTCTCGATGAGATCGGCGATCTCCATTCGAATTCGCAGGCGAAACTGCTGCGCGTGCTGCAGGAAGGCGAATTCCATCGCGTCGGCGGCGAGCAGACGATTCGGGTTTCGGTGCGCGTGCTTTCGGCAACGAATCGCGATCTGGCGGCGCTGGTGGCGCAGGGGAAATTTCGCGAAGACCTCTACTACCGCGTCAGCGTAGTGCCGATTCGGGTGCCCGCGCTGCGGGAGCGGCCGCAGGATATTCGTCCGATGGCGGAGTATTTCCTCGAAGATTTCTGCGCCCGCAATGGATTCCGGCGGCGCGCGTTCGATCCCGAAGTGTGGGATGCGTTCCTCGAATACAAGTGGCCGGGGAATGCGCGCGAGTTGCGCAATGCGGTGGAGCGGATGGCGATCCTCTCGCACGGGGACACGCTGACGGCGGCGGCGATTCCGCTGGAGCTGAAGCTTCCGCGCGAGACCGGAAACCGATCGAGCGTGCAGCAGGCGCGCGAATCGGCAGAGCGCGATCACGTGCTGCGTGCGCTCGAAGACTCCGGGTGGAACGTTTCGGGCGCGGCGCGGGCACTTGGGATGGAGCGCACCAATCTGCACAAGCGGATTCGAGCGCTGGGCCTGGCCCGCGGCAAATAGCCTGCTACTTCAGGGACATCCGACTCAGCGTCAACTCAAACGCGACTGAAGAAGACGCGTGTCCCCCGGCGTCGAATAGGCTAGCGAATTCGATTCAGCGGTACCGTCACAGAACCCATCGCACCGGAAGATGCGTCGCGCACGACGATCCGAAGCACTTTCGCGGCGGGCGCGCGCTGAATCACGCGGTGATAGCCAAGGTCATTCACGACCAGCTTCTGATAGGTCTCCGGCGTCAGATTGAGCTGGACGGTGTCATCCATGCCGCCGTATTCCCTGCCCTGATCGTCGCGCTGGACGAAGAGCACGTCGAGCCGGCCCTCCCAGCGGGATTGATCCTGACGCAGACCGATGGAGGAATGATCCACCTTCATCGTGACGTCGATTGAAGATGGATTGCCGGGAGCAGGTTTCACACTGGCCGTCATTCCAACGGCAGTGGCGTCCATCGGGCTCCACACTGCGTCGCGCAGTTCGGCCTGGCGCGATTTCTCATCTTCCGGCTTTTCGGGAACATCGAAAAAGCCCTTGCGGTAGCGCAGCTTCACGCCGGACTTGTCTGGGAGATCGACCTCGATCTTGTGGAATTTCCCGTCGAAGCGATCGTCGTTTGGATAGAAGCCGATGGTGTAGGTGACGCGCGAGTCTTCCGCCGCGGCGTCAATCGCGTGAGTGAGATCGTTGGTGTTGTAGAACGCGCGGCCGCCGGTGCGGCTCGCGACTTCCTGCATCGTCTGCTGGCCTTTGACGCCTATGGGCGGAGCCATACTGAGCCGTTTGGGAGCCGATCGATTCGCGGCGGAGAAGCGCGGATCGGTCATGAGGCCACGCGCGTCCACCGGATAGACGGCGATGTTCGCGTCATTCATAGCGCGCAGCGTGCGGTCGACTTCATCGGTAAACAGGCGCTGATCGATGGCGGGATTGTGCCAGTCGGCGATGGTGTCGAAGCCGATCTCGAGCGGGAAGCCGCCCGAAACCCAGATGAGATTCTTGCGGCCCGGAAGTTGCGCCAGATGTTCGGCGATGAATTCGAACGTGTGCAGCGTGGCGAGAATGCGGTCGGTCGTGTAGAAGGATCGTTCCGCCGGGCTGGTGCCGCCGCCGAGACGGTTGAGATCGTCGAAAACCGCGCCCTGGACCTGCAGCGCGCCGAGGGCGTCTTCGTTCGAAGTGTCCGGGAGGTTCCAGTTCTTATCCGAATTGAGGCGCTGCAGCAGCGACGCGGAATCGGACGTGTAATCGTGCAGCACTTTGAGCGAGGGGCCGAATGTGTAGAGGCCGATGTGGTCGGTTGGCTGCAGAGTGCGCAGATAGCGGATGATCTGGGCCTTCGCGTAGATCTGATCCTGCACGCGCGTGTTGCGCGTATCGAAGAGAATGACGGTGACGCCGGAGGGCATCGCGCCGTTCGAATAGCGATTCGAGAACGTATTCGCGGGCGTGGCGCCGGGAATAGTCGATGCCGCCGGCGCTTCGGCGGTATTCACCGAAGATGCCAGGGCGCCCGCCGTTTCCATGGAAAAAACGCTGATCGGCTGCGCCTTGCCGTTGACGCGCACCCGAAAATCTTCCTTATGGAGACTGGTATCGGGGCGGCCGTCATGATCCTGAGCGACGACGCTCAACAATACGAGGCGCGTGGTGGCTTTCAGGGTGAACGGTTTATCCTGCTGCTGCGCAGCAAGTAAACCGGCTGAGACTGCAACTGCCAGAATCGTTTTTATTCGGGTTGCGAACGTCATCGCCAGACCCTCCCGCTATATCTAACGCCAAACCGTGCGTCGTGGTTGCGGTCTTCGAAGCACATGATAGGCTGGGCGCAGTGAAGAAAGATACAACGAAGCACCGCCTCAATTCTCGCATGAGCCAGCTTCAGGTGGAGTCGGCGTTCGAGGTGCTGGTACGCGCCAGAGCCCTCGAAAAACAGGGGCGCAGCGTCATTCATCTCGAAATCGGCGAGCCTGATTTTCCTACGCCGCCACATATTATCGAGGCCGGAAAACGCGCGATGGATGAGGGCTACACGAAGTACGGCCCCACCGCCGGTCTCCCGGAACTTCGTGAATCGATCGCCCGATATATTTCACGCACGCGCGGTCTGACGGTGAGTCCGGACGGCGTCTGCGTGGTACCCGGCGCGAAGCCCATCATGTTTTTCACCATGCTGGCGCTGATAGAGCCGGGCGATGAGGTGATTTATCCGGATCCCGGATTTCCCATTTATGAATCCATGATTCGATATACGGGGGCGGTGCCGGTGCCTATTCCGCTGGTCGAAAGCCGGGGGTTCTCGTTCGATCTGGATATTTTCCGCAGCAAGCTTTCCGATAAGACCCGTATGGTGATTCTGAATTCTCCGGAGAATCCGACGGGCGGGACGATTCCGCCGGAAGATATGGCGCGGATTGCGGCGATGCTGCGCGACCGCGACGTAATGGTGCTGAGCGACGAAATCTATACGCGGCTTTGCTACGATAC
>CAZPZE010000808.1:0-4937 GCA_964590625.1 uncultured Solibacteraceae bacterium | reverse complement strand
AAGCTGAGCGGCGACCGCGAGCTTGAAGTTTGCATGCAGTGTCATCTGGAGACCACGACGGTGACGCTGCCGCACGATCTGCGGAAGTTCGATCGCGGGCCGTTTTCGTACCGGCCCGGTCAGCCGCTGGGGGATTTCCGGCTGACGTTCGATCGTGTGGGTGGCATGGGTGAACGGTTCGAGGTGGCGCATGGAGCTTACCGGATGCGCGAATCGCAGTGCTTCCTGAAAAGCGAAGGCAAGCTGCGGTGCACCACGTGCCATGATCCGCACAACATTCCGCGCGGCGAAGAGGCAACGGCGCATTACAACCAGGTTTGCCAGACGTGCCACGGAACTGCTGCGAAGCCTGCGGCGTTTGAGGCGATGCCGGCTTCCCTGCCCCACAGCGCGACGGCGAACTGCGTTTCGTGCCACATGCCGAAGCGTCGGACGGACGACGCGGTTTATATCGTGATGACGGATCACTTCATCCGCGCGCGGCAGCCGGCTGGCGATCTGACGGCGCCGAAAAGGGAGACGCCGGACTCGGAAATGACGCCATACCGCGGCGAGGTGGTGCCGTACTATCCGAAAAATATGGCGTCAAGCACGACGCCGCCCGCGCGCAGGCAGGAAGAGGCGGAGTTGTACGGCGCGGTTTCGCAGATTGTGGAGCACAGCAACATGTCTGGCGGGGTGCCGCTGCTCGAGAGTCTGGTGGACAAGTACAAGCCTGCGCAGCCGGAATTCTATGCGGATCTGGCGGATGGTTTGACGTCGATCGGGGAGCCTGCGAAGGGCCTGCAGTATTACGAAGAGGCTGCGCGGCATGCGCCGGATTCGGAGTTGATCCTGCGGCGGCTGGGAAGCGCGCAGATGGATGCAGGCCAGTTGCCGGGCGCGGAGGCGACGCTGCGTCGGGTGACGACGCTCGCGTCCGATGATGCCGGTGCGTGGGGCATGCTGGCGCAGGTGGTGATGCGCGAGGGGCGGGCGGCGGAAGCGAAGTCGATGTTCGAGAGGTCGATTGCGATTGATCCGGAGGTGCCGGAGATTCATGTATCGCTGGGGTCGCTGATGCTGGCGGGCGGCGATGGCGCGGGCGCGGAGAAGGAGTATCGGGAGGCGCTGCGGATTCAGCCGAATCTGCCGCAGGCGCACATGAATCTGGCGAGCGTGCTGGCGTCGCGCGGGAATGCGTTTGCGTCGGAGGCGCGGTTTCATTTCGCGCGGAGTGTTGAGCTGAAGCCGGATTACGCGGAGGCGCGGCTGAACTATGCGCGGCTGCTGTATTCGCTGCATGAGTTCGATGAGGCGGAAAAGCAGGTTGCGGCTTCGGTGGCGACGAATGGGCGCGTGCCGGAAGCGCATGAGCTTTGGGGATTGCTGCTGGGGCGACGGGACGATCTGGCGGGCGCGGTGCGGGAGTTCGGGGAGGCAGTGAAGCTGCGGCCGGATTTGTGGTCGGCGCAGTTTGAGCTGGGGGTGGCGCTGGGGAAGAGCCGCGATTTCGCGGGGGCGCAGGAGCACCTGAAAATTGCGGCGGGCGGGAATGATCCGGAAGTGAAGGCGGCGGCGGCGGATTTGCTGCGGCGTCTGGGGCAGTAAGTTTAATCCCGCATCGCCGCGACGATATCCCGCGCGGCCTTTTCGAGATCTGTTTGCTCGGCGAGTTGGGAGAAGATTTCGGTGAGGGACGGGAGTTGCATCAGGTTGCGAAGATTCTCCACGGAGTCCGCGGCCTGTATGCGCCCTTTGTAGATGATGACTACCCTGGCACAGGATTTTTCCACCGCTTCGAGAACGTGCGAGATGTAGAGGATCATCTTGCCGGCGGCGGCGAGTTCGTTCAGAAGATGCGTGAACAGAAGCGCCGACGTCACGTCGATGCCGGTCAGGGGCTCGTCGAGGATCAGGAGATCGGGGTCGTGAAGAAGCGCGGCGGCGATCAGGATTCGCTGCTTCATGCCCTTCGAATACGCCGAAATCGGCGCATGGCGGTGCGGGTGCATCGCGAGCAGGTTGAGCAGGTCGTTCGCTTTGCGGTCCACCACGTCGGACGAGAGCATGCGGAGGCGTCCGATGAGTTGCAGATATTCGAGACCGGTTAGATACGAATACAGATGCGGTTCTTCGGGGACGTAGCCGAGGCGCTGTTTGAAGGCAGCCATGTCGGAGCGAATGTCCTGACCGTCGAGCAGCACGCGCCCGGTGCTGGGATCGAGCATGCCGGTGACCATTTTGACCGTGGTCGATTTGCCGGATCCGTTCGGGCCGAGGTAGCCGGTGACTTCGCCGGGCCGCACGGAAAAGCTGACATCGTTGACCACCGGAATGTTCCGGTAGTATTTCGTCAGTGACTGAATTTCCAGCATCGGTCCTCCTTAGTGCGACAGGCCCAGCGTGCGGACGATCGGATCATCGTCGCCGAGATAATCAAGGCTCTTGTCAGACGCCGCGCGATTATGCCATTTCCAGAACGCGAACCAGAGGAGCGCGGCCACGGCGAAGAATTTGATCGCAGCCTGGGGCTGCGCCATCAGGCGAATTTCGAGCTTCGCCATTCTGCTGGTGTAAACGATCAGCCCGCCGACGTAGATCGCGATCAGCCAGACGAGGTTGTTGCGCGAGGGAAAATAGCCGCAGGTGAACGGAATTTTGGTGAAGTCGAAGAACATGACTTCCATCAGCAGGACGGAAAGCGTCACGCCGTAGAAGAACTGGAACAGAGCGACCGGCCAGGGGGAGAACGCCAGATCGAGCGGTACCAGCAGCAGGAACAGCGGAATCACGCCGCAGACAATCGTCCACTTCCGGATTGCGATCAGGCACTGGCGCGTGTAATGGGTGTCGGTCATGCGGAACGCCCAGTTCGCCGGATATTCAGCCGGAAAGCTGAACGCCGCGCGAAGGCCCGAGACCAGAACAAAGGAGAGGGTGAGCGGAACGCCCATGAGGTCAGCGCGATCCGGGCTGAGGTTGACCAGTTTGATGGTGGAACCGGGACCGATCACGAAAAATGACGGCGCCATATTGATGACGACGAGAGCAAGTCCGAAGCCTGCGTAGACGGCGAGGAAGAGGCGATGCTTCATGCTGCGGGTGATGGTCTGGCCGATGTAGTGGAAGACGCCCTCCTGCACCGGGTTTTTCAGAAGCAGGCGATCGATCGCCGCATTCAGAGCGAGGTGGAAGCGGCCGGGTCCGGATGGGCTCGCCGGCGGCGGATCGATCAGCTTACGCGTATGCCGAAAGTACAGGGGCAGGTGAGTCAGGGCGAAGACAGCGGTGGCGGAGCCCAGCGCCAGCAATCCCGTTTGCCCCAGATGGAGAAGCGCCTGGTCTTTCACTGCCGGCCGCATGAGTTCGTAGAGGCCGGAGAACCAGTAGGCGGGAATCCAACGCGCCAGACCCGGGAAGGAACCGACCATCGGGCGGATTCCGCCGGCGATCATCGGCGAGAGCAGGAAGAGCGTGACCGTCAGGGTCAGCAACAGCGTTTGCACGCAGGTTGCGACCACGCGGAAGAACCTGGCGGGAACCACGATCAGGATCAGGCCCTGAATTGCGGCGGCGGATAAGGCGGAGAAGAGGCCGGCGGCCGTTACGGCGAGGAGGTGCGTGCCGGTCACGAGAAGGAAGTTACCGTTATCGAAGATGACAGGCCAGAAGAACGTGATGATGCCGTTGATGGCGACGAGGAAGAGTCCGAGGAAGATCACGAAGGCCGTCATTTTGGCCAGAAACAATTTCCAGAGCGGAACCGGGAGTGGGAAGAGAACCTGGTAATCGCGGCGGTCGGGAAAGATGGCGTCCCATTCGAAGACGACGATGAAGCTGATAACGGCCATGGAAAACGCGAGGAACAGGCAGCGCAGCGTGACGAGATTCCAGCCGGATTTGATCAGCGGGTTGAAGTAGAGGATGAGGGAGATGAAGCCGCCGGGGGCGGCGAGGATTCCGAGGGTCTGTGTGACGTTGGCCGCGGCGTCGCCCTGCGGGGAGAGGGATTCTTTGTCGAAGAAGCGGCTGAAGAAAAGCTGCACGAGAACGCGGAATCGGTCGTCGGGCGGGTTCCTGGACATGGGAGTCAGTTTTCTGTGGGGCGCTCAATGCTCACGATTGTGTAGGCTTCGACCGGGGCCTTGTCGGCTTTCAACTTGAGGCCGAATTTCTCGAATACCTGGAAGAGAGTGGGCAAATTGGCCAGATCGACGCCGCCTTCGCCCTTCGCGCCGGGAGCAGGAGGGTTAGCGCTGGCGTCGATCGAGAGCCAGGGTTGGGACTCAATTTTCCAGAGGCCGGTGATCCCCGTCCTGTTCAGCAGGGGACGGTTTGTCCAGTTTTCGACAAAACTCGCGAGGTCGTCCATGTTGGCTGCCCGAGCATGGAGACCACGTCCCTGGCCTCCGTTGAACTGGTGGCAGGGGACCTGTCCATCGGCTTCCGCGCCGGGACAATCGGCTTCGGTGAGAGTTGATTTTTCGAGTTTGGGACCGCCCGTATCGACGACGAGCAGGTATACAGGCATTTCCCTCGTCTCGTGGTGAATCATAAGTTTGAAGCGATCTGCCAGGAGCGACTGGAGCATGAGCCGTTCACGTTCTTTGCGGGCGCTGGTGCTGAGCCCCGGGGGAAACGTGCCCTTCGCGTCGATGTCATACATATCGCTGCGGCCGCCAAGCCATTGGGGTGCCCCGGTCAGACGTGGGCTTCGATTGATGGGCAACTGATACGCCTGGGCGATCAGGAAGATCACTGGGCCCGTGAAGGTAAACCGGTCGCCCGAAAAACCGGAGCGCTGGATCGGGCCGTCCTTGTGAAGTTTGACCGAGGCGACTTCGAAGGACGGAGGCTGCGCACGCGCAGCGGCTGCAGACAGGAGTAGCGCTGCTATTCCGGCGGCTTTCTTTGCTGGGTCCTGCGCGGCTGCGGAGGCGTTACGCCGGGCGGGA
>CAZPZE010000807.1:0-9707 GCA_964590625.1 uncultured Solibacteraceae bacterium | reverse complement strand
GCCGCATCGCCATCGCCCGCCAGATTCGTGATTTCTTCAGCCAGACCAAAGGCGTTGTTGACGTCGACTGGTATGTCGAAGACGACCAGACCAAATATCGCCTCATTGTCGACGAAGAAAAAGCCGCACTGAGCGGTATTTCAAAGGACGATATCGTGCGTGTCCTCCGAATGGCGGAGGGCGGCTACGAAGCCGGCCTGCTCCACAAGGACACCGAGAAGGAAGACGTCCCCCTGACCGTTCAGCTTGACCGCGCCACGCGTTCCGACCTCACCCGCATGATGAACCTCAAACTCACCGGCCGCGGTGGACAACTCGTCGCGCTCTCCGAACTGGTGCATCAGGAGCAGGTCATCGAAGACAAGAGCATTTACCACAAGAACCTGCTCCCGGTCACCTACGTGACTGCCGACATCGCGGGCGAAATCGAAAGCCCTGTGTACGCGGTCCTGAAGCTGGGGCCGCGCATCGAGGGCATCAAAATCCCCGAAGGCTACACGATCGAGCAGCACATGGCATCGCTGCCTTCTGATCCGGACCGCTATTCCATGAAGTGGGACGGCGAGTGGCACATTACGTACGAAGTCTTTCGCGATCTCGGTATCGCGTTCGCCGCCGTGCTCATCCTGATCTATGGGCTCGTGGTCGGCTGGTTCCAGTCGTTTCTCACGCCGCTCGTGATCATGGCTGCCATTCCGTTCTCGCTGGTCGGCATTCTCCCCGCCCACGGGTTGCTGCATGCCTTTTTCACGGCCACTTCGATGATCGGATTCATCGCGGGCGCAGGTATCGTGGTGCGAAATTCCATCATCCTCGTGGACTTCATCGAGCTTCGCCTCTCGCAGGGCAAGCCGCTCGATGAAGCCGTCATTGATGCGGGAGCCGTCCGCTTCCGTCCGATGATGTTGACAGCGGCGGCGGTTGTCGTCGGGTCCTCGGTGATTCTTTTCGACCCGATTTTCCAGGGCCTCGCCATAGCGCTGATGGCAGGAGAGATTGCCTCCCTCCTGCTGTCACGCATGACCGTACCCGTGCTCTTCTACATCTTCAATCGCGGCAGAGCGCGAACACCCGCGGCAGATTAGCGAACAACCACGACCTGCGTATTCCCGAGGATCGTATTGTTCGCTCCATCCTGACGATCCACCGCGTAGAAAAGGACGCGCCCGGGAATCGCCGGTACGGAAATCGTGCAGCCGGCGGTGCACGGCTGCCAGCCTGCGTTCTCACTGGCGAACCAGTAAGGGGAAGCAGCTGTGGGAGCGGCGGAAGTCACGCAGGCTTCCTGTCGAGCCGTGCAGAAGAAATCGCTCGCGCTTCCGTTCTCCGTATAACCGAAGCGAATCCGGGCATTCGTCAGATTCTGGCTCGCCCCAATCTGCACTGCCTGCTTAATGAAGTTCGTGCCGTTGAACGTGGGTTGCTGCGGATTCGGCCACGGCGGCAGCTTCGCCATGAACAGATCGTTGCGGACGCCATCGAGCCAGAAGCCCTGCATGTATCCCCAGGTGCCCGTGGGTTCGGGAATGAACGACGCAAACTGAAACTGCCGCCCGTAGCCGGCGAATCCCATCGTGATGCGCCTCCAGTTTGTCCCATTCGGGTCATCCTTTGAGATGCCTTCCTGCACCGCGAATGCAGCCTTCGCAATCGGCGTCATGACGCAGGGATAGTTGTCGTCATACCAGTTCGAAACGCAATTCTGCGACTGCCGCACGATACCGGACGGCACACTCAGATAAGCCTCGCCCACCGCCGACCCCGTGCGGCATTCACCCGCATTGAGAACAACACAAAACTTCCACGGGGTCGAATCGGTGATGATGTTGCCCGTCGCCGGGCTGCTGACTTCCTGGAGGAGATGAATGCCCGCATAGGCAATCACGGGGACGATCTTGTAGTGCAGCCCTCCGTTAATCGAGGTGAACCGGAAAACATGTTGGGTTCCCGCGACGAGATTGTAAGTAACCGGGCCGACGTCAGCCGCGATGTCGAAGCCGGAACCAAGGCTCGGATTCAGGTGCCGGTAGTTCAGCATCCACACCTGCTCAGTCGGCGGCGCCGTAAACTGGTGCACCGAAGGATAGCCCTGTAACGACGCGGCTCCCTGCACTCCGCCGAAAGTCCCGTCCCCGAATTTCTTCGCGGTCGTAAAGCCCGTACCGATTTGTTTCTCGAACGGAATATTGAAGCGGCAGGCGCCGGTGATGCAATAATTGGCGGCGCCGGGGGTCGGTCCGTTGCCGAGGTCGGAGTGGCTCCCGAACACGCCGGGATCGAGTCTCCAGGTCACCGTCGGGTCCGACGCCTTGAACCACAGGCCGACGCCCGGAGTGCACGGCAATGTCGCATCGCAATCTGTCGAAGGCGGCACCGCATACGCCTTCCAGCCATTCGGAGCGGCGACGTATCCTTTGTCGGTGGTGCCCCGAACAGCGGTGAATTCATAATTCGATGTCCCCTTACACGCTGCCATCGATGTCGGATCACTGCTCCCGTTGCAGGTGACGCTGATCACAAGAAGCGTCTCCACTTTCGCGTTGCCGTTCAGGACATAGAGGCCGTCCCCTGGGGCGATCTGCTGCAGTTCCGACCACGCCGCGTTATATTCGCAGGGCCACTTCACATTCTCACCGGTGCTCGGAGTGTGCGAACACGCCATCTGGCTGTGGAACGTCACGCATGCGGGATTGACGGGCACAGCGGAGGCCAGAAACGCCGGGATTGTGGGACAAGGGTCCAGAGGCGACGTCGCGGTGAGCGACGTATCCGGGCTGTATGCCCCGTTCTTCTTCACCTGCGTCGGCGTCAGCTGCCAGGGACCGATTGCGGTGATATTCGAATTGCCCTGGAATTGATATGCCCCGCCGAGCGGATTGCACATCAGTCCATACCACCCGTCGAGAACCAGATTCGAGTGGATCGCACACCATCGCGCCGGGAACGTCGTCCATGTCGAGGTGGACTGTATCATCTGGCCGGTTGCCAGATCGAACGAGTTGATCAGGTTGATCGTTTCGCCGAAGCTCTTGGGACCATTGCCCGTAAATGCCCTGCCCGCGGCGACTTTCGAAATGCTGGGCGAAAGAAATATGGAAGGATCCCAGTTTGGGTTGCCGGCCGCGATCTGCGACCCCAGATCCTTTCCCTGCGACGCTCTTGTCTGATTCGTCCAGGTCATCGCCGCATCCGCCCACGCGTTGCCCTGAAACACCGGACCCGTCGTATCCTCGCCGGGAACATAAGACAGGGTCTGTGAGGGATAGAGCGAATGACTGTACGTCCTGTATTTCCCCACGGCCGCATTGTACGTGCCCTTGAAGATAGTCAGGCCGCCGGCCGTGTTGACCTGCACGTAGATCGTGTTCCCATCCGTTGCATCGAAGGCCGCGCCAAGCGCGGCGATGCCGGTCGATTGATCGACCTGCGGGTCCGTTCCGTTGAAGAAGTAAATCGGAGACAGAAGGCGCGTTTCGCCAGAAGAGGGAATCAGCAGGTAGAGATATTGGCCCGCTCCATATTGATGCTGCCCAAGACAGAGTTCGCCGGGCACCGGAGTAATCGGGGTTACGCCGTCCGCCGCATAGGAAACGGTCACCGGGTTCGACGAGCATTGTGCCCACGTACCGTTTCCGGGAATCGTCGCCTGGTCCGAGTAGGAATAATCCAGATTCGCGCTGATGCTGGCCGAGTACGTTCCGCCGGCCTTGTTGATCCAGAGAAGCACGCCGCTGTTAGCTGTCTTGAACGCCGCGTTGGAAGCCGCCGGTGGAACCTCCAGAATCGTCATCGACGTCGAGGAATTGATCTGAGAAACCGTGCACAGATTGTTGGCGCAGGCAGGCGCCGTGCCCGCTATGTACATCTTGCTTCCGGGCTTCCAGTTCAGGTCGAATGTCGTATTCGAACCGGCAGTGACCGCCGATCCGCTCACTTTCACGGTGCCCTTGAGAGCGCCCATCTGACCGCGAATCGGAGTAAAATTCCAGCCACCCCAGTACCCGTTATTCGGAAAGCATCCCGTCGCCCCGTCTGAGCCGCAGGAGATCGGAAACGTCCCCGCGGGGTTACCGCCCCCGGAAGCAAGCGTCACGATATTCACAGCCGGAGACGCGCAGTGGGTGCCCGAATCATCGCTGAGGCACCCCGAAACAACTCCGGAACCCGTCCCGAAAATCCGCACCATCACGTTGTCGAGCGTCTGGCTCGAGGGTTGCCATCCATTGAACGTTGCGTTGTTATTCCCGGTCAGCTGATCGGCGTCAAACGCCAGAAAGATCGGATCTCCGCCCGCTCCCGAATAACCCGCCTTCGTCGAATTCGTACCGCTCAGAATGTTCGCGGGGCTGGTCCAGGCGCCGTTCAGATCCATCGCATACCCGAACGTTTTCCCTTTCTGAAATTGCCCGTACCAGCCAGGCCCGGTCGCGCGCTTCAGCAGAATCCCGGTCATGGGATCCACGTAGGTCTTGCTCTGATCGTTCCAGTCGATTGTCGGCCACGCGTAATTCCCGTAAGCTGTTGCATCGAACGGCGCCGGCTCCGGATAATCGTTGCCCAGCGACGGGTTCAAAGTCACGAATCGGCCCGATTGAATGTTGCCGCTGCAGTTCACCTGGTAGAAGTATTCCGAAAACGCCTGCAGGGCGCGCGAATAATGCTTTCCGTCCGAGGCCAGATCCGCTCTCTTATGACCCACCACGAAATACCGGTCCGTCTTCGTCGGCGAAATCAGTGACCCCGCCCGGCTGTCGAGGTTCGATCCCGGAAACAGGACAGGGTCGACATCATATGCCAGCGGGCTGTATGAACGGTCCTGGCTGACCTTGACGCTGCAATCCGCGGCGTTCGGCGCCTGATAGTGGATCACCGCCTGCGTCGCCGTCACTCCGGCTACCTCCCCATACAGTGGCAGGCACGCCGCCGCGATGAAGAGAAAAGGAAGGCTGATTTGGAATTTCAACATCGATCTTGTCCTTAGAAAACATTGACCTGCGAATCGGCCTGCGTTGTGGATAGCGGAATCGGCGTCAGCGGGGCGAATGGAGCAACAGTATAGAAAGTCGACGGGCTGCTCACGTTATTGTATCGGGCGGTAATGTAATCCGCGGTCCGTGGCACGTTCGAAAGAAAGACCTCATCCAGAATTCCATTAAAACTGTCGAAGACGCTGCTCGCTCCCCCGTCCCACCCAAACCCTTTCCATGAATCCGTTCTATCCAGAAAGCCCGATGCCGCTGTTCCCGCAACGCCATCCAGATAAACGTTCATCGTGTTACCCGATCGGGCGAACACGATGTTGTGGAAAACCCCCGTAGTGGCCGCCGCGGCCGACGATGGCGTCGTGCCGTTATAGCTGTTGCGGAACAGGACTGTCCCCGATGGGTACCAGAAAAATCCGGTGTACACTACCGGCGTCGTGGGTGTTCCGCTGGATTCCAGAAAAACCGAATCCTGGTTGACGTACGACGTCGCGTTCGTCCAGTATTCGATCGTGAAATTATCGCTGGGCGCCGTCGGCGATCCAAACAGCGCATAGTCATTATTCGTACTGTCCGAGGTCCCCGTGAATCGCTGCGCACCCCCGAGCTCCCCCAGGGCAGTCGGGCTCGGCGCGCTGGCGGATTTCTTCACCGCGTCGTTCGCATTGACGGTCGAATCGTGCAGAACTGTCCCGGATGTCTCATCCATATGGAATGCCAGTAAATAATTATTGTCATATGCCGCACCCCGTCCGCCCCCCTGGAAAGTACTAACCCCAGCGTTGCCCGCACAGGCATAGATCTTCGCCGGACGCACATTCGACAAAAGTGGTATCTCGATCACCGCAGTGATCTGCCCCGTCGTAGGCGACCATGACAGGATATCCCACCCACTGTATGGAGTCGTACACTGCGAGTCGCGGGTAAAGATCAGGTCCGCCGGGCATGTAATGAAGTTCACGCCGCAAACCACCGTGTTCCGGACGTGTCCGCCCGAAGCATCCGCCGCGAATTGCGGATAAGTCCCGCTGATGAGCAGCGAAAAGGGCGATGTCGGGTTCGCCCCCGCCTTCGCCGGCACCGTCTGAATCAGGGAAGCCCCATCCCACGCCCCGAAAGCCAGCGGGCACGAGGCGAGCAGCACGAAAACCAGCCCCCTCATCGCGTGCACCCCACCGAGAACTCCACATGACTGGCCCCGCCCACCGCCGCCAGGTTCACCCCGATCGTGTCAAACGCAAAAAGTGACGTACTCAGGAAATCCGTCAGAACCGTGGAATGGATTCTGGTACCCGTCGTAAGCGAAAGGCCGTTCTGCGTGAGCACGTCCGCGTCCGTCGGCACCTGAATCCCGCCGTCCTGCGCGCTCCAAAGCATAATCGTCGCCGTGCCGTCCGACGTAATCGTCCAGTCGGTAATCGCGCATGCGTACGGAATCGTCACGAAGATCGTCTCGCCGGCCACAACGTCCGTGCCCCGGAACGCCACCGCAAAACCACCTTTTTGGGACGGAACGCTCAGCGTCGTCCCTCCCGGAGAAACCGTGCCGTTGATCCCGCTCCCGAACGAGATCAGATCGCGCCCCGAACTTGCCCGCACGTCCGTCCCCGTCGGATCCCAGGCCCCGTTCGTGGCCGTCCAGATCGCGATCGGAAAAGCGTCCGTCGGAAAATCCGTGATATCCGATTGCGCCACGCAACCCTGCGCGCACGACACGGTCATGTTGTGCCCCACGGTCAGTACGCCGTCGGATGAAATGTAGACGTACGCAGTCCCCGTCGATCCCGCGCCCAGCGTCGCCGTCACGCCACTGACGAACGCGTAAACCGTGGTCCCCAGCCGCACGTTGCACGGCGCATCGGCGGAGCAGTTCGCGCCCACGCTGAGCACCGTGTTCGACACGAGCGCGACATCCGGAGCCGCTTCGCCGCCGGTCTGCTGCGTCCAGATATCGGGACCGGTACACACATACAGGTTCTTGCCCGGCGGATTGCTGAGGAGAAGAAAAACGGCGCCGGTCGAGCACGAAGCGGGCAGCGCGGTTCCCGTCTGCGCCGGCTTCGTGGAAGGTGCGGCGGAAAAATCCACATCCTGGCTCTGCGCCTGAAGGTTCACTTTCGTTTGTCCCTGCAGGATGCCGATCGCCAGAAAAATCCCGGCAGCGGCGGAAAACAATTTCGACATTGAGTATTTCTCTCCCGCCAGGAGAATACTCCAGCGCCTTCCAAAACCTGGCTGCGGAAAACGGCCGGATTCCACCGCAAATTCCGCGCAAATCACTGTGAAAGCGCGGGTTCTGTCACCCAAAAATTTTCCGAAAAAAGTTGTGACCGTGATTTCCGCCCACCACGGAATCGTCTATCGCGCGCGCCGCACCCTGCACATCACCAGCCGCACCCCAACCGCCGCCAGAATGGCGGACGCCCAGAGAATCGGATACCGGTAGCGCTGCTCGAACTGCGTCAGACAATAAACCGCGGAAAAAGGCAGCATCGTCAGAATCAGGATCACCGTCGCCTCGGACTTCCAGAACAGCCCCGCAATGCTCAGCACCGTGACGATCGACATCAGAATCCCGTACGCCAGCACTTTCGGGTCGCTCGCCTCCAGCGGAAACCAGAAGTACCCGATGTGAGCCAGCGTCAGCTTCACAGCCTTCGCCGGATGCGCCGCAATCCACGACTTCGCCCGCCGCAGGTGCTCCTGCGCAAACTCCACTTCCCCCACGCGCCGCACCGTAGCCAGTAGCTCCGGATTCCCGCTCGGATGCTGCTGCGCGAAACAGCCCGATGAAATATTTCCCGAAAGCAGCGGAGACGCGCAGTCGTTGTAGGCAATATTCAGTTCCAGCCCCAGGCTGTCCCGAATGAAAAACAGGCGATGAAACGTCACCCAGTTCCGCAC
Source organism: uncultured Solibacteraceae bacterium (assembly GCA_964590625.1). Lineage (GTDB taxonomy): Bacteria > Acidobacteriota > Terriglobia > Bryobacterales > Bryobacteraceae > BOG-234. The sequence continues at coordinate 1,821 of CAZPZE010000807.1, read as the reverse complement.
GGTCCACAGCGCGAGCGGAATCACAATCAGAATGAGCGCCGGCGCCTGCGTTTTCAGCCCGCGCGATAACCCCAGCCGCCAGACGCACAGCACCGCCCATGCCGGCCAGACCAGTATCGCGGAAGGGCACACCAGCACCGTAACTGCCAGACCCGCACCCAATCGCAGCGCGGCCGAACCCGATCTGCCCTTCAGAACCTGGCTCAGTGCCCACGCGCTGTAAGCAATCGCCGCGCCCGTGAGCACCGCTTCCCACTTGAACAGCCGCCCCTGCAGCGGCACCACGACGCCGATCACCGCCGCGATCAGCCCCGGCAGCGCCTGCCCGTATTCGGCCGCAAAACGATACGCGTACGCCCACTGGAAAGCCCACGCCGCCGCGGTCAGCAAAAGAATTGCCGCCCAACCGGCCGCCCCCGTCCCAAACGCCATGCAGATCCCTGCCACCACATACGGATAAAGCGGCGCGACATGAGCAGTTGGCCCGCTCCGGCCGGTCAGAAACGGATCCGAAAAGCCCCGCCCTTCGAGAAGCGCCTGGGCCACCCGCCCCGATTCGGACGAAAAATCAACCGTTCGCGCCGTGTGCCACTGCGCCGCCAGATTGGAAAGGACCGAAAGCAGGACCAGCGCGGCGAATACCCGAAAGAAGCTGCGCGTCACGACGCGTCATGCTCGCGTGCCGGCAGGCGGGGAATTTGCGTGAATGACGACTGGAGACTGCAGAAAACGTTGTACCGCAGGATATACCAGAACGCCGCGATGCCGTCGATCGTCCCGATCTTCTTCCCCTGCTCGTACGTGCGCCCGTAGTAGCTGATCGGCACTTCGTACATCGCGCACTTCAGCTTCGAAACCTTCGCCGTCACCTCGATCTCGAATCCGAAGCCGCTCGACGTGATCGTCATGTTGCGCATGATCGGCGAGCGAAACGCCTTGTACCCCGTCTCCACATCCGTCAGATTGATGTTGGTGAACAGGTTCGAAGTGAACGTGAGCGCCTTGTTCGCGAGGAAGTGATAAAAATACAGCACGCGCGACGCCTTCCGCACCAGGAACCGCGATCCGTACACCACATCCGCCTTGCCGTCGATAATCGGCTGGATGACTTCCGGAATCTCTTCGGGATCGTATTCGAGATCGGCGTCCTGCACGATGACAATCTCGCCGCGCACCTCGGCAAACCCGGTTTTCAGAGCCGCCGTCTTGCCCTGGTTGACTTTGTGCTCGAGCAGGCGCAGCCGGGAATCCTTCGCCATCAGTCCCTGCACGATTTCCGCCGTGCGGTCCCGCGAACAGTCGTTCACGACGAGGACTTCGAGCACAACCGGAAGCCGGAGCACCTTCCGCACCACGTGCGCGATCGTTGCCTCCTCGTTGTAGGCAGGGATGATTACAGAGAGGCAGCGGGGAATTTCCGGCATCAGAAATTCCTCAGTCTAACAGGCTAATCCGAACCGAGTATCCCGGCAAGCCGCACCGGAGCCGTAATCAATCCGCTCGCCGCCCGGTACATCAGTTTCAGGCTGCCCACCGTGATCAGAAAAACACCCTCCCCGATCATCTGAAACGGATCCCGCTCCGTCTCGCGCTGCGCGGCCCTCTCCACCCGGGGCGCTTCCGTTGCCGGCTCCGGAGCAGGCGCCGCCACCGTCTCCGCGCGATAAACCCACCCGTTCGACGCCTCCGCCGGAGCCGTCTCCACCGGAATATCGAACTTCGGTTTCGCCTTCCCCTTAGCTCGCGGCCGCGGCGGTTCTTTCACGAGTTGCGGCTGTAACTGAGTCGCTGCTGCTGCCATAGTGAATCTCCCATCCCTTG
>CAZPZE010000806.1:0-3619 GCA_964590625.1 uncultured Solibacteraceae bacterium | reverse complement strand
CGACCAGGCCGTCAATGGAGGAGCCTGCAGTGAAAGGGCTGCCCTGGGCGGGAACGAATGCGCCGGAACTATCCTGCAGGAAAACGGAGATGGTCTGATCGGTGTGGTTGGCCACCGCAATATCGGTGTTGCCATCGCCATCGAAATCAGCGACGACTGCCGCCTGCGGCAGGCTGCCGGTGGTGAGGGGCGTTCCCTGCGTCAGTTGACCGGAAGGGCCGGGGATGCTGACTCCCGCGTAGGCGTCCACTGGAGTGGCGGCGTTGAAAGACGCATTGCCCGTCTGGATGGCGGTCAGCTGGCAAAGGCCGGGCGCAATCGGCTGCACGAGAGCGCCGGAAGCTTTGCAGATCCCCGGGGTATCGGAAATGATGGTGACCGGGAGACCGGAATCGGACGAGGCCGTCGCGAAGAACGGCGCGGTGCCGACGAAGTGAATGCCATTCGGATAACTGAAGGTGATGGTCTGGTTCGATTTGCCAATGTTGAACGTGTTGGTCACGCTCTGCGCGGGCACAAAGTTGGAGTCGCCGGGCTGGCTCGCCGTGATGGAGCAGAGACCGAGCGAGAGAGCGTTGACGTAAGGCGACGCGCCGACGACGATGCCGCAGACCGACGGAGTGTTCGAGGTGTAGGTGATGGCGAGGCCGGAAGTGGAAGAGGCGTTCAGCGTCTGGGGCTGGTCATTCAGGGCCTGATCGCTCAGCGCGGGGAACGTGATGATCTGATTGTTGAGTTCGGTGACGGAAACGTCATTGCTGGTAGAGCCGGCATTGCCGCCGCCACCGTTGTAAATAGCGTTCAGGGTATGGGCGCCGTAATTCAGGAAGGGCGCGGTGTAGGTGTACGGCGGGCTCGATATGGTGGTGAGCGGGGATCCGTTGTCGTAGAAAGTGACTGAGCCGGTGAGGGTGCTGAAGTACTGGCCGGAAGGCGCGACGGTGAGGGTGAGCGGCACGGGATCGCCCTGGATCATGGGCGAACTGACGGTGGTGGTCAGGGTGGATGTGGTGGGGGCGAGGGCGCCGAGAAGAACGGCTGCGGTATTGGCGCTTGAGTTGGTCGCGACGATATCTTCGCGGCCGTCGCCGTTGAAGTCCGCGATGGCAAGAATGGGATTGGATCCGGCGCCTGAGTATTCGGGCTGAGCGCCGGCGTCGCTGAAATTCGCCGCGCCATCGCCCAGAAGAAGATGGATACCGGTAGAGCCGGCATCGCCGACGGCGAGATCCTGTTTGCCGTCGCCATTGAAATCGGCGGCGGCGATGCTGATGGGAGTTGTGCCTACGGTGAACGGTCCTGTTTCCTGGTAGAAGGACGCGAGGGTGTGCCAGAGATAGATGGCGACGGAGTTGACTACGCCGCCGCCGGCCAGTGTGACCGCGAAGTCCGCGTTTCCGTCTCCGTTGAAATCTCCCACTGCCAGACCTTTCGGACCGCTGCCGGTGCCCGTGTTGTAGGAGTCACTGCTGGAGAGGGTACCCGTTCCGTCATTCGTGTAGAGATAAACCAGGTTGGCGGAAGGCTCAGAGACAAGGACGTCCGTATGGCCGTCCAGATTGAAATCCGCCGCGACGATGGCGAAGGGAGCGCTGGCGAGGGACACGGGACTGGATGGGAAAAGAGACAATCCGCCAGCGCCATCACCTTTCAGGAGGGCGAGTTTGGACCCCGAGCCGGCTACGGCGACATCGAGGAGGCCATCGTCATCGAAGTCGGCTGCCGCTATGGAAGCCGGGGTTCCGATACTCCCGAGCGAGACGAGACTCTGGAAGGTAAAACCGCCGGTGCCGTTGCCGAGGAGAATCGAGGCGCTGCCTGTTGAGGTATTCGCGGTGACGAGGTCGGGGTTGCCATCGTGATTGAAATCGGCGACAGCGATTGCGACGGGCAGATCGCCCGTGACGGTGGCTGATCCGGTCGTGAAGCCCGCGGAACCGCCGAAGAAGAGAGAAATGGTTCCGCTGCCGTTGTTCGCGACCGCGAAATCGGCGTAGCCATCATGATTAAAGTCGCCGGTGGCCACTCCCTGTGGACTGATTCCTGTACTGAATGGGCTTCCGGAAGCGAAGCTCAGGGTGCCCGACACAACCGCGGTGTTGATGTTGAACGTATTCGTGACAGGTGTAGCTGCGTTGTATCCGCCGCCGCCAGCCTGCGTGGCCTGGACGGAGCAACTTCCCGAGGCCAGGAGCAGGACCCACGAGCCGCTGGTTTTGCAGACACCGGGTGTGGTGGACGAGAAACTCACGGGCAAATTGGACGAGGCTTTGGCAGTAATCGGGAAAGGCGAGATGCCGAGGCGCTGATCCGGGATGGTGGGGAAGGTGATGGTTTGCGGGGCCAGTTGGGCGGAAAGGGAGAGCGACCCCGCGAGCAGAATTGTCAAGACGATATAAATCGGGTTGCGCGGGCGGCGTGCAATGGCGCAGTAGCGAAAGACAGACACAGAAATCCTATCCCAAGTGGGTTATTTAGCTCGAACTACTTAGGTCGAAGAATTTAGAACTCTAATCGTACCAAAAGCTGAATTTGACGTGCGGTTTCGTTCAGTGGGGCGACGGCGGGGAATCCGGACGGTGCTCCCTGGCGGCCAAAGGTGGCGATTCCAAAGGTTGGAGACCCAAAAAGATTGTCGGGATTGTTCAGGTTGGCGTGGTTCAGGACGTTGAAGGCATCGGCGCGGAAAGTGAGCCGGGTGCCCTCGCGGAGATGTGATATTGCGAACGATCTCGAAACAGAGATATCGGAGTTGTAAAGACCCGGCCCGCGGAATGAGTTACGGCCGGTGTTGCCGACGACGCCGGGATCGAGAGGTTCGGTAAAGGCGTTCGGGTTGAGGATCTGGACTCCGCCAGGGACGGGGGTGCGCTGCGCGAGGAGGCCGTTGCCGGGAAGGATGAGGTCGGCGCGTTGGTCTTCGGTGAGGCCGTTGCCGACTGTCGGGAACTGCGTGGTGACGGAGAGAACCGAGTAAGGGAAGCCGGAGCGGAAGGCGGCGAGGCCGGCGAGTTTCCAGCCGCCGAAGATGCGGGAGCGTGAGGCAGAGCGCCAGTCCCACATCAGGAAGAGATTGTGGCGCTGGTCGGAATCGGCGTTGCCCCAGTCGCCGCTTGAATCGAACATGTGGGCGAAGGTGGAGGCGTTCTTCGTGGTGGCGGCGCCGGTGATGGCGGTGAAATCGAGGTTGAAGAAATCGCCGATGAGGGCGTCGCTCTGGTTATCGAGAGCGTGGCTGAAGGTGTAGGCTGCCTGGAGATCGACGGAGCGAAGGCGATACTTCACGAGCGTGCTGACGGCGTAGTAATCCGACTTGCCCTGACTGGAGCGCCAGGAGACGTCAGACAGATTTTCGTTGGGGCGTCCTGTGCCGAAATCTTCGGCGACGGTGAACTGGCGATTGACAATGTCGGTGGTGATGAGGCGGCGGCCGAGATTGCCAGTGCCGTTCACTTCGAAGGAAAGATTGTCGCGGAGTTGCTGCTGGACGCCGAGGAAGAAATCCTGCGAGTAGCCGTTGCGGAGACTGGGGTCCATCAGGGTGAGCGGCGGGAAATTCGATGGTCCGAACGGCCCCTGCGGGAGATATTTCGCGAGCTGCAGGTAATTGAACGTGCTG
>CAZPZE010000805.1:0-13500 GCA_964590625.1 uncultured Solibacteraceae bacterium | reverse complement strand
GCTCACGCACCTCGGCCCCGGCCTCACCAACGCCACCACGGGCGTTGCCAACGCCGCGCTCGATTCGATCCCCATGGTCGTGCTCTCGGGCGACATCCCCTCGCACTACTACGGCCGCCATCCGCACCAGGAAGTCAATCTCCACGCCGATGCCGACCAATACGAGATCTACCGCCCCTTCTGTAAACGCATCTATCGCGTCGATCGCGTGCAGGATCTCCCCCGCATCGTCGAGCGGGCCTTCCACCTCTCCACGTCAGGCCGTCCGGGCCCTGTCCTCGTCGATATCCCGATGGACATCTTCTCGGCCGACCTTGCCGTTGACTCATTTTCGAAGGTTCCGCCCGTGCTTTCGCGGCCCGCGCTCGATCCCGCCATGGCCGAGCGCATCGCGTCCGAGCTCGCCTCGGCACGGCGTCCTCTGCTCTACGCCGGCGGCGGCGTCATGTCATCGCACGCCACGGCCGAGTTACAGGCTGTAGCCGAAGCTCTCGAAATCCCGGTCGCCCACACTCTCATGGGCAAAGGCGTCCTTGCGGAAAAGCATCCGCTCCTTCTCGGCATGACCGGATTCTGGGGAACTCCCGTCGCGAATGCCTTCTGCCGCGAAGCCGACCTCATTCTCGCCGTCGGCACACGTCTCGCCGAAGCGAACTCGAGTTCCTGGGATCCGCGCTTCACGTTTTCGATCCCGCCCTCGCGTCTCATCCACATCGATATCGATTCCGCCGAGATCGGCCGTAACTTCCCTACTGAAATCGGCGCCGTGGCCGATGCGAAGCTCGCCCTCGGCGCAATCGCCGAAGCTGCGAAGGGCAAGCCACACGCCGTCCGTCCCGAACTCCGCAAGACCATCGCTGCGGGCCGCGAAGAATTCTCTTCGCGCTGGGATCACCAATGGAGTTCCGATCAATACCCGCTCCGCCCCGAGCGCATCCTGAGCGAACTCCACAAAGCGGTGCCCAAGGACGCCTTCATCGTGACCGACGTCGGCTGGAATAAAAACGGCGTCGCCCAGCAATATCCGATCGATGTCCCCGGAACCTTCATTACTCCCAGCGGCCTCTGCACCATGGGCTTCGGACCCGCCGCCGTGCTCGGTGTCAAGATGGCGCAGCCCGATCGCGCTGCCGTCGCTCTCATCGGCGATGGCGCATTCGGCAGCAACATGTCGGTCGTCGCCACAGCGATGGAAGCGAACCTGCCGGTCGTCTGGGTTGTGATGGATAACTCCGGCTTCGGCACCATTGCCGGCCTCGAATCAATGCACTATGGCTGGAGCTTCGGCTGCATGTTCGAGTGCAATGGCGCGGCGTACACGATTGACTATGCGGCCGTGGCCCGCGCCTGTGGCGCACGCGGCGTGCTCATAAAATCCGCCGCCGAACTGGGGCCGGCTCTGCGCGAAGCTCTCGCCTCCGGCGTCCCCACCGTCATTCAGGTTCCGATGGAAAACGCGCCTACGCCGACGCCCGGCCACTGGAACATCAATGACATCTACCGCAACGGTCAATAACGCCGAACCGAAGCGGCATCCCGCCGCGTGGCTCTCCTGGTTCGTCTGGGGCATCGGCGCGGTCTTCTATCTCGCCGTGTTCTTTCTCCGCGCCGCGCCCGCCGTCATGACCGGCGAGCTCATGCGCGATTTCAACATCGGCGCCGCCAGTCTCGGTAATCTCTCGGCGTTCTATTTCTACTTCTACGTCGCGATGCAGATTCCCATCGGCGCGCTCACCAACTCCTGGGGACCGCGCAAACTTCTCGCCGCAGGCGCCATTTCCGCGGCCGCCGGACAATTCCTCTTCGGTGCCACCAGCAACTTTGCGCTCGCATGCACAGGCCGTGCCATCATTGGTGGCGCAACGGCCGTCGGATGGCTCGTCCTCTTGCGCCTCGCCGCTCACTGGTTCCCGCAGCATCGCTTCGGCGTACTCTCCGGTCTCGGCCTCTTTTTCGGCAACCTCGGCGCACTCTTTGCGCAGGTGCCGCTTCGCATCGGAGTCGAATATTTCGGATGGCGCGGTACCGCCGTCGCTTCCGCGGCACTCATCCTCGCGGTTGGTGTTCTCGCCTGGATCATCGTTCGCGACGATCCTACCGAAAGGAATCTCGAAAGCTACGCGCCGCATGTCCTGCGGCGTCAGGAAAAAGTCACGCCCGCCGGCATATGGCTCAGTCTCCGTACGGTTTTCCGCCACAAAAACGCGTGGCTGATCCTCATCGCGCAGGGTGGACTCGTCGGCCCTATCATGACCTTCACCGGACTCTGGGGACCACCTTTCCTCAAAGCCCGCTTCGGCCTCGAGCCGAAAGGCGCCGCCACTATCTCCTCCGTCATGCTGATCTGCTGGGCCGTAGCGAATCCGCTTTTCGGTGGCATCTCGGACCGCATGCGCAAGCGCAAGACCGCCTACCTCGCCGGCGCACTCACCTGCACCGGGGGCTGGCTGATCATGATCTACGTCACCAGCCTTTCCCTCGCGGCATTCACAACTGTCGCCGCTCTCACCAGCCTCGCCACCGGCGGCGCCGTCCTCGGCTTCCCCTACTCCCGCGAATCCGTCCCCGCCGGACAAATGGGCACGGTCACTGCCACCACGAACATCGGCAACATGCTTGGCAACGTCCTTCTCCAGCCCGGAATCGGCATCCTGTTAGACCAACACTGGTCCGGCCTCACCGCGAATGGAGCAAAACTCTACACGGTCGGTGCCTACCAGATCGCATTTGCCCTGATCGTAAGCTGGTCCCTGCTCTCCTGCGTCTTAGCCGCCCTGACGACCGAAACTCACTGCCGGCAGCAGGACTGATTGTTCCTGGTCTCCGCGCATCATTTCGGGCGCGGTATCACGAGCCCGTTCTTACCGCGCGTCTGTTTATGCCGGACGCGGTACCGCCCAGGCGGCTCACCAAACTCACGTTTGAACGCTCGATTGAACGCCGCTTCCGATTCATACCCCACGTCCCCGGCGATCTCTGATACACCCCGCGGCGTTTCCTGGAGCGACCGCGCCGCCAGTTGAAGTCTCCAGCGGGTCAGATACGTCATCGGCGGCTCGGAAAGATACCGGGTAAAACGCTCCACAAGAGCAGTCCTCGAAATGCCCACTTCGTCCGCCAGATCCGCGATCGTCCACGGATGGGCCACGCGGCTGTGCAGCAATCCGAGACTCTTCCCCACGATCGGATCGCGCGCGCCCGCCAGCCAGCCAGTCTGTTGCTCGGGCAATCCGGAAACATAACGGCGCAGCGTGTCGACGAACAAAGCCTCCGAAAGCTTGGCCAGCATCGCATCGCTGCCGACTCTTCCCGAAACTGCTTCTTCCGCCAGGTGCAGGATCGAGCTCTCGATCCACCGCCCCGAACGATCCGCCCGGATGTTGACCTTGAAGACCGCAGGCAGACCTCCAAGAATCGGCCGGCTCAGAAGTGGGTCGCAAGCCATGTAGCCGCACACATACCGCGCTGAATCGCCGCCTCCGCCCGCCTGCATCGGACTCAGATCGCGCGATTGGATCTTGGAAAGAATTGCCGAATTGAGCGATGTTGCCGCCACACCCGGTGCGCTGGTCATGACGTGCGGGTCCCCGTGCGGCAGAACGACGATATCTCCGGCGGAAAGCGCGATCGGCTGTCCTTCGGGCAACTGCACGAACGCCGCGCCGTCGATCACGAGATGGTAGATCACCAGGTGCGGCGCTCCCGGCGCCAGCATAGGTGCAAGGGTTTTCGACGCGGGAGACGCAAAACACCAGGGAGCCGAAAACTCGGCGCTGAAAAACAACGCGCCGCTCAATTTGACTCCGCTCAGAATCTCTGAAAACGCGTCCATCCGGCCTCCTGGCGAAGTTTCGCGGCCGGACTGCAAAGCAACCGGCGTCGGCGAACGTCCGGGCAATGGATCGGGACGTTCGGGCATGGCTGTATTGCCCGCTTCTCCGCACAATTGTAAATCAGAGAACGACAAATCATGTACCGAAAAACCATTTTCCTTTACGGAACTCTCAGCTACGCGGCCTGCCTGGCCACGTTTTTGTACCTCGCCGGTTTCATCGGCAACTTCAGTGTCCCGAAGTCGATGGACTCCCCGGCCGACGGTCCCTGGCAAACCGCGCTCCTGACAGATCTGATCCTGTTATTGCTGTTCGCGCTGCAACACAGCATCATGGCGCGGCCGGCGTTCAAGCGCCTCATCACTCGAATCATTCCTGCCGCGGCCGAACGCAGCACATACGTTCTGGCCAGCAGCCTCGCCCTCCTGCTGTTGTTCTGGCAGTGGAGGCCTCTGGGAGGTACGGTCTGGGAAGTCGATAGCGACGCCGGAGCAACTCTGCTCTACCTTTCGTATGCGTTTGGCTGGGCGCTCGTCCTGCTCGCTACGTTTGTGATTAACCACTTTGACCTGTTCGGTCTGCGCCAGGTCTGGCGGCATTTACAGGGGAAGCCGCAATCCGGGCTCCGGTTCGCGACACCCTTGCTTTATCGCATGGTCCGTCATCCACTCTACGTCGGATGGATCACTGTTTTCTGGAGCACGCCTCTCATGACCGCAACGCATCTGTTCTTCGCGTTGATGACAACCATCTATATCTTTACCGCCATCCGGTTCGAAGAACGCGACCTGATCGCGCAACACCCCGAATACATCGACTATCGGCGGCAGGTGCCGATGATCGTGCCCGCTTTGCCTGCGAATGTCGTCATTTCGCCCTCTGCCGAGTCGAACACGACGATACCCGTCAGAGGATAAAATGACAAACCACAACTATGAACAGATCAGCCAGACTCGATTGCCGGCCTTCGGGCGCGAAACGGAATCGCTGGAACCGGGCAGGACTGTGACCCACTTCGAGACCACCATCGAGATCCAGGCCCCTCCTGATCGGATCTGGGCGGCCATGCGCGACATTGAGCGCTGGTCCGAGTGGACCCCGTCGGTCATCGACATCCGGCTCCTCGACCATGGCCCCATTGCCGTCGGAACCCGAGCCATGGTTCGTCAGCCGAAGCTCCTTCCGGCAATCTGGACGATCACGAATTTCGAAGAAGGACGCAGCTTTACCTGGATCACGCGCGGCCCGGGCTTGCGTGTAACCGCGCGACACTCCATCGAACGCGCCGCCAATCACAGCCGTGTCATGCTCTCGCTCGATTTCTCCGGTCTCCTCGGCTCGGTCTTTGCCCGCCTCACCCGCGACCTGAATGCGCGTTATCTCGACCTGGAGGCGCGGGGACTCAAAGAGTACGCCGAATCGGGCCGCCCTGGAAATCAACGATGAACGGGACATTGAGATTACTTGCCGTCCTCGCCCACCCGGACGACGAATCACTGGGCTTCGGCGGTACGCTTGCCCGCTATGCCGCTGAAGGGGTGGAAACCTATCTCGTCACAGCCACCCGTGGAGAACACGGCCGATTCGGCCCACTCGGAAAAGGCGCTGACCCCGCTGAAGTTGGACGCGTTCGTGAAGCAGAGTTGCGCGCCGCTGCTGCGGTACTCGGCATCCGCGAGCTCTCCATCCTCGGCTACCCGGATGGCGGCGTTGATCAGGTCGACGCCCAAACTGCCATTCGCGCCGTCGTCTCACATATTCGGCGTATTCGGCCTGATGTTGTCATCACGTTCGGGCCGGAAGGAGCCTATGGCCACCCTGACCATATTGCCGTCTCACAAATCACGACCGCTGCCGCCGTCTGTGCCGCCGATTACGGATACGGCATAGACGACGCCGGCCAACAGCAATCGCCTGCGCCGCATCGTGTGTCGAGGCTGCTCTATCTTGCCTGGCGAAAAAGCAAGTGGGACGCTTATCAGGGCGCCTTCCGAAAATTGACGTCGATGGTGGATGGCGTTCAGAGGCAGGCGACACCCTGGCCGGACTGGGCCGTGACAACGGAGATCGACACGTCCGCCTCCTGGCCCGTCGTCTGGAAAGCAGTCTGCTGCCATCAGACCCAGATGTCCATGTATGAGCGGCTGCAGGACCTCGCGGATGAGCAGCAGCAGGCGCTCTGGGGCTCACAGGAGTTTTACCGCGTCTACAGCGCCGTCAATGGGGGCCGCGCGCTTGAAACCGACTTGTTTGAAGGGCTCCGGTGAACATCATGTCTTCCGCTGATTCGATCGAAAAATTGCGCAATCGCGCTGCTCCTCTCGATATGTCCGCCGATGAGTTCCGCCTGCAGGGCCACGACCTCGTCGATCGGATTGCCGGCTTCCTTACCTCCATGCGCTCGCATCCGGTCACGCCGGCCGAATCTCCGGAGGAAGTACGCGCAGCCCTGGGGATCAATCGGGCGTTACCCGAGCACGGGCGGGACCCCGGGTCCCTTCTGCCGGAAACCGCCGCGCTGCTGTTTGAGCACTCTCTGTTCAACGGGCATCCGCGCTTCTACGGCTACATCACATCCAGCCCTGCTCCTGTCGGGATGCTTGCGGATTTCCTGGCAGCCGCGGTGAACGCGAATGTCGGAGCCTGGAAACTATCGCCGATGGCCACCGAAATCGAGGCCCAGGTCATTCGATGGCTCGCGCAGTTCATCGGTTACCCGGCCGAATGCGGCGGTCTGCTCGTGAGCGGCGGGAATATGGCCAATCTCACGTGCTTCCTGGCTGCCCGCGCCGCGCGCGCCGGTTGGGATATCCGCACGCAGGGCGTAGCCGCAGGGCAGCGTCTCTGTATCTACGCTTCAACGGAAACGCACACCTGGCTGCAGAAAGCCGCTGATCTCGCCGGTCTCGGAACAGAAGCAATTCACTGGATCGAAGGGCGCGAGCGCATCGATCCGGATGCTCTGCACCTCCGCTACCGGCGTGATCGGGACGAGGGCTATCAGCCGTTTCTCGTCGTAGGCTCCGCCGGAACCGTCAGCACGGGCGCGGTTGACCCGCTGCCGGAACTCGCGGCGTTCTGCAAAGAACTCAATCTCTGGTTCCACGTCGATGGCGCATACGGAGCTTTCGCGCGCGGCATAGCGGGAGCGCCTCCGGAACTCGACGGACTGGCGCACGCCGACTCCATCGCCGTGGATCCGCATAAGTGGCTCTACGCGCCTCTGGAGGCGGGATGTGTGCTCGTTCGCGATTCTTCAGCCCTGAAAAATGCGTTCTCCTGGCATCCGTCCTATTACAGTTTCGAAGGTGAAGGCCTGAACTATTACGACATCGGCCCTCAGAACTCCCGTGGATTTCGTGCGCTCAAGGTCTGGCTCGCGCTGCAGCAGGCCGGAGCCGCAGGCTACCGGGAGATGATTCGGGACGACATGACCCTCGCCCGCTATCTGTACGAGCTGGCAGCGGCCCACCCCGAGTTGGAGGCGCTCACCAACCACCTCAGCATCACCACGCTTCGTTATGTTCCTGAGTCACTCCGTCGCAGCCTGGGGTCTGAGCAGACAGAGCAATATCTGAACGAATTGAATCAGCGCCTGCTGGAAGCCATACAGAACAGCGGTCAGGCATTCGTCTCCAACGCCGTGATCGATGGAAAGTACGCCTTACGCTGCTGCATCGTGAACTTCCGGACTACCGCCGGCGACATTGAGGCGATGCCCCAACTCATCGCGGATTCCGGCCGCCGGATTCATGCCGAACTCAGCAATTCTATGCGCTCCGTCTGACTCTGCAGCCCGTTCGAATCCTAAGTTCATTCCCGGGAGCTGTCTGACGGATATGCTTCATTCTCCGGATGCGGCCCCCTCCAGCCTGCCGCGCGCCAGGGGTCCGCATCACTCCGCAGCTTCGCGGCTCCGTGCTCCGTCATGACCCGGATAGCGTCGGGCTCGATCGTTTCGGACACATGCGCCGCCACAACCACTCCATGCTCACGCTCCGCCTCAGCACAGAACGCGATCCCCTCATGGGAAACTCCGAGCGCGAAGATCCACGCCAGCACGGCTCCCAACAACGCCCCGGCCACCATGATGCCCCCGGCAACCAGAAATCCGTTCACATGCGCCAATGCGGGGGGCCGGACAGCATGTGCGATCAGTGCGCCGATCGCGCCGAACACCAGTCCCGCTACGGCGCCGACCGCCCCCGCTGCGGGCGCAGAACGTCCGCTGATGATCTTGCGAAACAGGCCGGCGAGAGCCAATCCTGCACCGGAAGGCGCAAGTGCGGCAGTTATGCGATAGTCATTCTCCTCAGCCACCTTGTCGAGACATTCCTTGTTACCGCTCGCAACAATAATCTCCTCGTCGGAAATACCGAGAGCCATCAGATCGCCCCTGGTTCTGACGGCTTCCGACTCTGTCGGGAAAACGCCGGCAATCGTTCTCATTTCCCCTTCTCCTTCCAGCACTCACAATACGCACGGGCATTGCCAGCCAAATCCCCATTGATCTTGCTGAGCCCTCTGAATGCTGCCTCGCTTTGAAAGACCAGCCCCATGGGCGATATAACCCGGCGGAAGCCAAAACGCGCAGCAAATCCGCTCTCCCGATTCCCTGAGCGCGACAATTCCGATGCGGAACAAATGCCTTTCATGCGCCTCCTCGATGGAACAGCAATTGCCCCTCTGACGGTGGTTGCCGCATCATGCGGCATACCGGCGGAAGATCTCAAAGGAGGTTTCAAATGGCCAGAAGTATAGGAGACCGCTACGTTTGTGAGAAATGCGGCGCTGAGATCGTTTACGAAAAAGGCTGCCCCTGCACGCAGGGCAACCCGCATTCGCACTCAGAGATTTGCTGCGGCCAGCAAATGAAACTCGTCGCCAAAAAGGCGCCTGCGGCAAAAGGCTGAATTCCGGGGGCGGATCCGCCCCCTAATCCAGCCCCAGTTGCGCGGCCAAAGCCTCAAACCGCGGGTCATCCCGCACCGCATCCAGCCGCGGATCCACCTTCAGACACAACAACTCAAAGCACCGGTCCCGAAAAGCCTTCGTCAGCCACTCGAACCCGGCATCCCGGTCCCCCAGCGCGAAATGCAGGGACGCCACATCCGACGGCGATACATACCGCCTCGCCGCCAGTTCGCGCAGTTCCGCCAGAATCCGCCGCGCCTCATCCTTCTTCCCCGAAAGCGCCAGCGTCCGCCCCAGCGCCGCATGCATGCGCGGACTTTGCGGCGAAAGCTGAATCGCCCGCTGGAACGCAGCCGCCGATTCATCGAAATCCCCGCGCTGCTCCTGCACCAGCCCCAGAATCCAGTACGCCGGCGGAAAATGCGGATTCAGCTCGATATTGTGATCGCACTGATCGAGCGCCGCCCCCAGATCCTGCCGGTAGTAATGCACCACCGCCACATCCCGCGCGATGATCGATGAAATCGGATCGAGCTCATGCGCGATCAGAATCTGCTCCAGCGCCTCAGCCAGCCTGCCCTGCGGCGCCAGGCACGACACCGAATACCAGTGATGCGCCGTCGCATATCGCGGATCCAGCGCAATCGCCCGCTGATACTCCGATTCCGCCCCGGCCCAGTCCCAATCCTGCGTCGATTTCACATGCGCCAGCGACGTATGCGCTTCAGCCGACCGTTCATCCTGCAGGACAGCCCACGCCGCGTTCGACGCCGCCTTTGTCCACACTTCCTCCGGAGGCATCACTCCGTAATGCCCCAGCAGCCCGTACGCGTCTGACAAGCCCGAATACGCCAGCGCGAATTGCGCATCTTCCCCGAGCGCGCGATCGAAAAATTCGAGCGCCTTGCGCAGCCCTTCTTCCGTCCGCTGCTCGAGATGATAACGGCCCTGCGCATACAGATTCCGCGCCGCCAGATTCCCCGAAGGCCGCCGCACCCGCAGTTTCTCCGCCACCGCGTTCGCCACATCCGACTGGATCGCAAATACATTCTCCAGCTTACGGTCGAACGATTCCGAAGCCAGATAGTGTCCATTCACCGCGTCGATCAGATTCACCGTAATCCGCAGGTCGTCGCCCGATTGCCGCACGCTCCCCGTCAGAATCATCGCGGGATTGTCGCAGGCCGCCGACACCACGCCGATCGTCCCCAGCGACGTCAGCGTATGCGCCAGTTCTTCCGCCAGCCCGTCGCAGAAATACTTCAGCGTGCCCGCCGGACTGTAGTCCGCAAAAGGCGTCAGCAGAATCGTATTCCGGCTGACCAGCGCGGAAGGCTCAATCCGCTTCGGCGCCACTCCGCGGAACGCTCGGAACACTGGCGTATAGCCGCCCTTCGGCAACTCGATCAGCGTTTCGTCTTCGTGGCCTTCTTCCTGGTAATAACGAGCAAGCTGGGAACGCAGCCGCCGCGCCTGCACCCGAACAATCGGGTCATTGCGCGGATCGAACGAGGGTCCCTTCCCGAATACCTCTACCCCGATGACGAATTCCTTGAGCTGCTCCCCGCGCCCAGCCAGCGCCTCATTCACAGTGAACGTGAGGAAGCGCTTCAGCCGGTCCGCCTGACGAAATGCCTTGCTCGAAAGAATCCGATCCAGTTGCGCGACGATCTTCTCGTCAATCCGCGGCTCCGTTACAGCCATACCGTTCAGTATGTCAAAGTTTCTTTCTCACGCCCCACACAATCAGGAGCCACCCCGCCAGCAATCCCGCCTCCACCCCCAACGATTTCGTCTTCCCTCCACCCGGCTCCGCAAACTCCACCTCATACCGCGATTGCATATAGTTCCGCCGCTGTCCCTCAATCTTCAGGTCCGGATCGCGCGGGGCCAGCGCATTCACCTGATAGACCGAAATCGCCGCCAGATGCCGGTTCTCAATCGTCAGAATCCGCCGGCCACCGCCACTCGGCATTCCCGCCGTGAACGCAATTTGAATCTCTCCGCGCCCCTCCTTCATATCCTCAACGTCGGGGAAACGGACCGTCCCCAGCCGCGGCGTCACCGCGCGCCCATCCACAAGCAGCGTCAGATCCCCCATCACCCGCCGCGCATACGCCTGCTGCTCCGCCGGAGACAACATGCCGTCGCCATCCGTATCCATCGCTGCCATCACCGCCGGAAACACTGCGACACCGGGCGTCAGCGTCATCTCCGCATCCACCTGCCTCCGCCCAATCGCAACCAGCGTCCCCTGCAGATACTCATCCAGCCGATGCGCGCCCGCCGATCCGCACGCGAGCCACGCCACCGCCGCAATGGAGAGCGCCCGCCTCATTTCCCCGTGTATTTCTTCCCGTAGTCATTCGTCGGATCTCGATACATCGTATGCACATGCAGTGCCGGATCGCCCCCCAGTTCCTGCGGCGCATACTCGATCACCAGATGCGGGCTCTGCACCCGGTAATACGCCGTGATATTGCTTCCCGGCGCCACCGTCGTCGGACCACTCCAGGCGAACCACATCTCGTTCACCTCCGCCTTCAGCTCCGACATCCGCTCGGCCGCCGCGCTTTCATGCACGATCCCCGCCCACTCCGAAACCAGATCCAGCAGCATCGCCCGCTGCCTGTCATTCATCGACGAAGCCTTCAGCCCCTCCGGCTGAATCATCTTCCCGTCCTGCCCCGGCCCCAGCACCAGATCCCGCATCTGGAACCCGAGAATCGCCTGCTTCCGCTGATTCTCATCCAGCGCATTCAGCAGCGCGATGGCCTTGTCGCTCTCCCCCGCCAGCGGACGCACCGTCTTCCCATCCTGCGTGTAAATCGCCGGCTGCGCGCCCGTCAGCGTTGGCGTCAGTACGCCGTGCTCGCCGGCGATCGTGATATTCAGCGCCAGATGGTGCCCGCCGAACTGCAGAATCCAGGGCGTCTTTTCCGAAGGCGTTCCCAGAATCGAAACGAAGTAAAGATCCTTCCCGAACATGACTCCGCGACCCGGCCCCCCCGGCCCTCTCCCGCGCCCGCCCGGAGGAGGACCGCCCGGTCCCCTTCCGCCGCCGCGCCCGCCGCCGGCCGCTGAACTATTCTTATTGACCTCGTCGCCCTCCATAATCTGAAGGACCTTCTCATAACCGCGCGGACTCAGCGCCGAAGCCACCAGCGCCATCGCTGCCTTTCGCTGCGGCTCCGTCATATCCTTCAGCCCGATCCCCGCGCGCGGCACCATTGTGACCGGAAAATTCGACCACCGCTTCCGCTGCTCCTGATCGTCGAACGAAAACAGCACGTTCGCGCGCTGCTTCTCATCGAGCGTCGAAAGAAACGTATTCGCCGCCCCCACAATACGCGCCGTCGCCGTCTGCGCCATTGCAGGCGCAACCGATGCCGCCACAAGCGCGCCGATAGATATAATCCGAACCATTCTCATTGGAAGACTTCCCCCCACGAGGAATTTACCACTGAATTGAATTGCGGGGAAGCCGAGGAATGTGCGTAAGGAATGTTAAAAGATGCAGCGTGAACCACGCTCACGCCCTGCGTTCGAGCCACACATCGGGAAGCACTCCCCCGCCTTGTGAGACAAAACCATCAGGCGGGCGTCACATCCGCGCCGTGAACAATTCGGTAGAGCCCGGAGCGCGGCGCCGTGTCGCCAGGCGCCAGGTAGCGCGGAAGATCCGGGGCATCGAGTTCCGCCATCACATCCGTGAGTGAATAACGCCGAAAGTGCCGCGCCACCAGCACTCGAACCACCCGCCGGTGATACTGCCGCGTCCGGTTCTGGCGGAGAAGCAGCTCGCGCCACATCTCCTGCATCGCGTGCCCCTGTTCTTCCAGCACCTGCGACTGCTCATCGACCAGCTGCTCCAGTTCCACCAGATGTGTCACGTCATCCACCTGATGCACCAGATATTCGATCTTCCGTCGATCCTCACCGAAGATCGGAAAATTCATCGGAGCCCAGTATTTCTCCACCTATTCGGTTCCGCCCGCAACATGCTCGCGGATATCATAATGCTTCTGCACCCCGTCCGCGCCGGGATCGTTGGGATTATTCGGAAATAGCTGGAACATTTCGCAGCCCCGCACATCGTCCCGCCAAAGCAGGGTCGCGTTCAGATAGCCCGCGCTCGCTTCTGCGACATGCAGGTCCGGCGTCAACACCAAATAATTGCCGGATGCAGAAAATAAACCGGCGTTGTCAAAATTCACCATGGAACTGATACCGGGATGACGCGGAAGTGATACTGCAGGTTCCTGCGAAATAAATATGAAAGTTCTTTAATTATGTAGTACTAAAGCCTTATTCTCCAAAACCCGCTATCATGAGGCGTGCCGGAACACGTCCCTGTCGACCAGCTTTCCCGGTTCCGCGACGGCGCGGTCGTCGCTGTGGCGGGTTCAGCCGGCTCGATCGTCGCCCTGCGGCAGATCCTCGCATCCCTTCCCTCCGATTTCCCGGCTCCCATCCTCTACACCCACCACATGAGCGGCGAACGTCACAGTATCCTCGCCGAAATTCTCCAGTGGGAAACGTTTCTCGGAGTCCGCTGGGCTGAGCCTGGCGATGTTCCCCAGCCCGGCTTCGTCTACATATGTCCGCCTTCCCACACGATGTTTGCTCGCCCCGGCGGTTCCTTCTCCCAGAAGGCAGTCCACCGCAGCGACGCTCTTCACCGCGCCGACGTCTTGTTCACCTCCGTCGCGATGCACCATGGACCTCGCGCGGTTGCCGTCGTCCTCAGCGG
>CAZPZE010000804.1:0-9010 GCA_964590625.1 uncultured Solibacteraceae bacterium | reverse complement strand
GATCACGACGATCACCGAATACAACGCATGGCACATCGCGCCGGACCGCAAGGGCGAACGAATCCTCTGCGATACGAATCATCCGGATGAGGGAATTCAGATCATCGATGTTGCCACAGGCGCGCGGCGGCTGGTTTGCCGGAGCGAATCCAGCAATCAGGGCACGCAGTGGCGGAAGTCCACCTATGCGCTGGCGGCGGATTTCGCCGATGCGAAGAAGAACCTGAGCTGGATGGAGAACGCGGGCGATACGGTGTACGGGCCGCAGTGGACGCATCCGCATCCCTCGTGGTCCCACGAGGAAGACAGGATCGCGTTTGCGAGCGACCGGACGGGCGTGACGCAGGTGTACGTAGCCGGCGTGCCGGTGCCATAATCGTCAAGTGCGCACTCTAATTCTGGCGCTCGCGGCGCTTCCCTTGCTCGCGGGCGGCCGCACCGATCTGGACCGCTACGTGGAGGCTCCCGATCCGGCATTTCATTACCAGCTGGAGCACACGGCAGCGGGGCGCGGCTACACACAATACGTTTATGACCTGACGTCGCAGAAGTGGCGCAGCGAGAAGGATGTCAACCATCCCGTCTGGCACCACTGGCTGACCGTCATCATCCCGGACAAGGTCACGAAGTCGACCGGCTTTCTCTATCTGACGGGCGGATCGATTACTTCGCCTGCGCCGGAGCAGCCCGATCCGCTGGTGGTGTCCATCGCAACCGCCACGGGCAGCGTGACGGCCGAACTGCGGGGGATCCCGAATGAACCGCTGGTGTTCACCGATGAAGGTAAGCCGCGCACGGAAGACGCGGCGATCGTTTATACCTGGGACAAGTATCTTCGCGGCCACGGCAAGGATGTGGATACCTGGCCGCTGCGTTTGCCCATGACGAAGGCAGCGGTCCGCGCGATGGATGCCATCACTGCGATCGCAAAAGAGAACCACGCGACGACCGATCATTTCGTCGTGTCGGGCGCCTCCAAGCGCGGCTGGACCACGTGGACGACAGCCGCGGTCGACAAGCGCGTGGTGGCAATCGCGCCGCTTGTCATCGATACGCTGAATGTCGAAAAGGAAATGCCGCATCACTACGAGGCATACGGCTCATGGTCGCCTGCATTGCAGGATTACATCGACATGAAGACCTTCGCCTGGGTCGGTACCTCGCGAATGAAGGATCTGATGAAGATTGAAGATCCGTATTCGTACATTGACCGGCTGACGATGCCGAAGTACATCGTGAACAGCGCAGGCGATCAGTATTTTGTGCCGGATTCTTCACAGTTTTACTGGAAGGATTTGAAGGGCGAGAAGGAAATTCGCTACGTGCCGAACACGAAGCACGATCTGAACGGCTCCGATGTCCGGCAGAATGTCCAGGCGTTCTACACGGAGATCATCAACGGCGAGCCGCGTCCGCAGGTGGACTGGACCTTCGAGAAGGATGGTTCCATCCACATGAAATGCATCTCGAAGCCGACGGAGGTCCGGATGTGGGAAGCGAATAATCCCAAGGCGCGCGACTTCCGGCTCGACACGATTGGGAAGGCGTATGTCAGCACCGTACTTGATGACAAGGGCGGCGGGCTCTACATCGCGAAGCTCGATAAGCCCGATCCGGGCTATACGGCCTTCTTCATCGAAGCCACTTTCCCGACGAAAACGTCATCGATCAAAGTTACCAGCGGCGTCCGGATCACGCCCGAAGCGATGCCTTTCGGGCCTCCGCCCAAAGGCCAACCTTAAATCATGCCTGAAATCACGTACAACAACCGTCGCGCGGTCGCGACTGAAAACGATACCGTGCGCGTCATCGTGCTGCCGGAAGGCGGCCACATTGCTGCGATCGAGCACAAGAAATCCGGGGTGAATCCGCTGTGGAATCCGCCGTGGACTTCGGTGGATCCGGTGACATTCGATCCAAAGAAGAATCCCGAATTCGGCACGGCGTGCGATGCGCGCCTGCTGGCCGGCATCATGGGGCACAATCTGTGCCTCGATTTGTTCGGTGGTCCGGACGCGGAGGAAGAAGCGGCCGGTGTAACGGCGCACGGCGAAGGATCGGTGGTCGCGTTCGACGTGACCGAAGGGCAGGGATCGCTGGTCATGCGCGCCCACATGCCCCTCGCGCAGATTCAATTTGAGCGCAGGATCAACCTGCAGGGCGGGGCAGTGCGCATCCACGAAACAGTGGAATCGCTCGCGGCATTCGACCGGCCGATCGGCTGGACGCAGCACGCCACGCTCGGTCCGCCGTTCCTTGAAAACGGCAAGACGCAGTTCCGCGCATCCGCAACGAAATCGAAAGTGTTCGAAGACGAATTCGGCGCCGACGCTTATCTCGTGACCGGGGCCGAATTCGAGTGGCCGCTCTGCCCGCGCAGGGACCGCGCCTGGATGGATCTTCGGGTCATGAATATCTATCCGAAATCGAGCGCATACACGGCGCATGCGATGGATGAAACGAAGGACGACGCGTTCTTCACAGCGTGGAGCCCCTCGTCGAAAGTTTCGTTCGGCTACGTGTGGAAGCGGAAGGATTTTCCGTGGATGGGGATCTGGGAAGAGAACCACAGCCGCACCGCCAGTCCCTGGAACGGCAAAACGCTGACGCGCGGGATGGAATTCGGCGCATCGCCTTTTCCGGAATCACGCCGCGCCGCGGTCAATCGCGGCAAGCTGTTTGGGATTCCCACCTTCCGCTGGCTGCCCGCGAAATCAAAGCTGCAAGCGGAATACTGGGCGGTGATCGGTGAAGCGGAGGAACCGGTGGAAGTGCTGCGCTGGCCCGCGTAGGCGCGCGTCAGGAGGCAGTTGCGAGAAGAGTGTCTTCGGAGCCGTTCAGTTTTCCGATGGCTGCGGCGGCCTCGAGCAGTTCATAGCGAAGAAGGGTCAGATCATTGCTGCCGCCTGTCGCCATCACTCGGTCCAACTCCTTCAGGCTGGCCTCCAGCTTCTGCTTTGAGGTTGCGGCCTGAGCGAGACGAACCTGATCGCGTGATTCCATCTGGCTGTAGAGCCAGCGGGTCGTCAGGAGGTTATTGATGCGAAGTGTGGCTTCGAGCGCATCGATCGGCTTGGTGAGGAAATCCTTCGCGCCGAGCTCCATCGCGCGTTTGCGGGCGGCCGGCGCGGTGTCGGCTGTGATGACGAGCACCGGAAGATAGATGCGGTCCGGAATCCATCCGCTGAGCTGGCGAAGCACCGCGTAGCCATCCATGTTCGGCATCATCAGGTCGAGCAGGATCAGATCCGGACGGAACGTGCGGAAGCGTTCGAGCACCTCGCGCGAATCCGTGACAGCGCTGTGATTCCGGTACCCGGCCATCTGGAGAAGGCGCTCCATCAGCATCACGTTCGAGGCGTTGTCATCCACAATCAGAATGCGGGATTCCGCCAGCACTTTACGATCGATCATTCTAAACTCCGACTCCCAGAACCTCGTCGACATAGGTGAGCAGCCTCCGGATGTCGAGCGGCTTCGTGAAGTATTCGTTGGCGCCCGCCGCGTACAGGCGATCCACCTGGCTTGGTGTGGCGTCCGCGCTGATCATGACGATCGGGGTCTCTGCAGTCGCGCTCCGCTGGCGCAGGGCGCGGAGCACTTCGTCGCCGGTCATATCCGGCAGATGGAGATCGAGGAAGATGAGATCGGGCGCGTGCTGTGACGCGAGCTCGAGCCCGATGCGCCCCTGCATCGCGGAAATGAGCTGCACTTCCGGCCTCGATTGCAGGATGCGCTGCATCAGCAGATTGTTCGACAGATTGTCCTCGATATAGAGCAGCTTCAGCTTGCGCGTGACCGACGGGGACGGCGCGGCGCGCTCCTCAACGGCGTCCGGCGCGGGTGCGGGCAAGGCACTCAGGGGGCATTCGCCGAGCGGGAGTTCGAGCCAGAACGTACTGCCGGCGCCCACGCGGCTTTCCACGCCGATAGTGCCGCCCATAGCCACCATCAGCCGCTTGCTCAGCGCGAGTCCAATGCCGGTTCCTTCGATGCCCGATTGATCGTTCACCAGACGTTCGAAAGGCTGGAACAGCTTGTCGATCTTTTCCGCCGGTACGCCCTCGCCGGTGTCCGTGATGGCAAGCCGGAAGTATGAGCCTTCCTTCACCTGGCACGCGATCGTCACGCTGCCGCCGGGCTGATTGTACTTGATGGCGTTGGAAAGCAAGTTCAGAATCACCTGCTGGAAGCGCTGCCGGTCCGCGAGAATAAAGCGCGCCCAGCCGGCGGATTCGGGCTTGCGGAAGATGATGTCATGCTCGCGCGCGAGCGGCTCCAGCAGGTCGATTGTGGACTGAACGGCTTCGCCGGCGTGAATCGGTTCGATCGAGAGCGTGAGCTTCCCGGCTTCGATGCGCGCCAGGTCGAGCACTTCGTTAATCAGCGTCAGCAGATGGCGTCCGCCTTTGAGGATCTGATCCACGCTCTGCCGCTGCGGCGGCGTCAGCTCATCGAGATCGAGCAATTGCGCGAACCCGAGGATCGCATTCATCGGCGTGCGCAGCTCATGGCTCATGCGCGAGAGGAATTCGCTCTTGGCGTGATTGGCGCGTTCGGCTTCGGCGCGCGACTGGCGCAGCGTTTCTTCAATTTTCTTGGAGGCCGTGATGTCGCGGAAGACGGCCACGCCGCCGCGCGTCACATCATCAGCGCGGCGCAGCGGCCGCGCCACGGCGTCGAGCCAGACATCATCGCCGGTGGTCCGGTTTCGCAGAACGAGCTCGACATTTCCGGGATTCTCGCCACGTATCGCCTTCACCAGAGGAACTTCTTCCTCGGAGCATGGCAGCATGGTATCGGCGCGATAAATCGAGATTTGCTCCAGCATGTGGCTGAGCGTGCTGCAGAGGGCGCCTTCACCGAGCAGGTTCCACGCGGCCGGATTGCAGAGGACGATCTCGCCCGCGCTGTCCGCCACCACCACCGCTTCCGCCATGCTGTTGAGGATGCATTCGAGCAGTCTTGTTTGCTTCTGGTTGGCGGCTTCCGACTCCGCCAGCTCCTTCGCGCGCTGCTCCAGATCCAGAGTCCGTTGTTTGAGGATTCCTGCCGTTTCGCGCAAGCGGTCGTTCAACTGGCCGATTTCGTCGTCCGAATCATCGCGGGGTTCGCGCATCTCGCCGCGCACCAGGTCGCCGGCATTCTCCTGCAGTTCGGAAACACGGCGCACGATGCCTGTGGCGAACAGCATCATCGCGATGACGCCGCCAATCAGACCAACCAGAATGCTGACAAGTATCGCCAGATCGGACAGTTTGATCTCGCGGGCGAGATGCTGACCCTGGCGGATCAGGGTTTGCTTCACGACGTCCTGCATGGCGCCCGTCTCGTGATCGATCTGCGTCCCGATCTGTCCGCTGTGCGTAAGCCATGCCCGGCTTAGAGCGCCGGCGTCATGCCCCGGCTGAGACACGCCCGCGATGTACTCGTCGGCTGCGGCGCGGCGGTCGGCGAGGAGACTGACGAGCGTGTCGAGGTGCGCGACCTGATCGGGCTGATCCCCGACCGTGGCGCGGAGCTGAGTCAGCAGATTCTGGCTGTCTTTCGCGGCGGCCTGATATTTCCTGAGGTTTTCGGGATCATTTGTCAGTCCATACCCGGCGAGCGCGTGGTCTTCTTCGAGCAGAACGGTGTGGACCTTCTGCATGTCGCCGTACTGTTCAAGCGCTGTTTTGATCCACTTCGTCGCTCCCATGTAGCCGCCCTGAACGACGACAAACGCGACGGTAAAGAACACGAGGGCAACGAGCGGAATCGCGGTGACGATCAGCCCTTTGCGGCGCAGCGGCATGTTGAGCCACAGGCGCCCGAATTGTCCAGTCCGTGGATTCACAAACTGTTCCTCTTACCTCGGGAAAGTTCCGGGAATTCCCGACAATACAGGGAATATTCTGAACGGTTATCGCCCGTTGGACAACGTTGGAAAAAGATAACAGTGAGGCTTCGGGTGGAGGATTTCGCACAAATTCCCTGCCCACTTTGTGTTTTATGCGGGGAAGTGGGACCCCGGCTGAGGTCCCACGGTGCTTTTCAAAACAGAGTTTCAGGCCGCTGTCGTTCGGGTCCCCATGCTCGGCGCCGTTCGGTCCATCGGCGTCGAGTGGATGGCTTCCACCAGCCGTTGGTTGCACGTCTGGATGCGCTTAAAAGCAACACGGACGTCATCGAGCGTTCCTTCATAGGGATCATCGATCTCGAGCGCAGCGCCGCGTTCGAGCGAGCCAAGAAGGATCGTTTTCCGCGCTGCCTGCGGAAACCGGTCCGTGAGAACGATGTAATTCACGTAATCCATCACCACCAGCAGGTCGGCGGCGTCGATCATTTCCTGCGAAAGCGGCTGTGCGCGATGATTGTCGAGCGAAAAGCCGAATTCCGTGGCGACTCGCGCCGCGCGCGCATCCGCGTTTCTGCCAGGAATTGCGAACGTGCCCGCCGATTCCACGCGAATATGCGGGGCTGCCGCGCGGAACATCGCCTCCGCCATCGGACTGCGCATGATGTTGCCGTGACAGATAAAGACGACGGAGCGCACGGGCTGCCGGAACGGCCGGAACCGGCCGGGGCGCATCAGGGCTTTGCGGACATATTTGAGCGGCACCGTGATCCCGGCCTGGCGCAGGGTCCGCAGCCGGTGATAACCGGCAGGGGACAAGACCGCGCGCGCCGCGCGGCCAGCCGCCATGAAGCCGACGGCTCCCGCCGCGAAGAGGAACTCCTGGATCGCCGGCAACGGGTCAGACCAGGACCAGATCGAATCCTTTGCCTGCGTGCAATCGCCGAACGCCTGCGCCGCCACTCGCCAGCCGTAGCGTTCAGGCGACGTGATCGCCTCCCACATGCGTTTGAGGTCGCCCGCCAGCCAGCGGAATTTCGTTCCCACGCGCGGGATGGCGGGTGTCGGCCGCTCCCCATGCGCGATCTGCCAGAGATACCACGGAAAATCGACGCCGCTGTGCAGCGAAAGCGAGATCGAGCCCCAGAACCTGCCGTTCACTTCCATCAGACCGATGCGGCCGGATTGCGGATCTTTGCGGAATTCCACCATCGCCACGCCCTCCCATTTCAGAGCGCGAAGCAGGGCAATGGATTCCCGCAGCAGTTCGGGATCGATGGGCTCCGTCACGGCCGAGATGCTGACGCCCCCGCGCACGGGGTATTCGCGGATGCGCCGGTGCTGCGTCGCAGCGACAGGATGCCCGTCATGCATCAGAAGATCGACTGCGACCCCATGGCCCGGAATGTAGTCCTGAATCAGGAACCATTTGCCGAAATCCGGAAAGCGGTCGAAGTGTTCGCGCAGCCGTTCGTAGCTGTGAACCGCCTCGCTCTTGATGCCGGTAGCGATTTCACCTTCTCTCGAGCGCGGCTTGACGATCACCGGAAAGCGAATATCGTTGCGCATGGCCGCGAGCATCACCACGTCCGGAATGTGATAGTCGCGGGGCACGCTGATGCCGGCGGCCTCGGCGGCGGCGAGCGTTTCCGGCTTATGCAGGATCTTGCCGACCGATTCCGGTCCGGGCGCGCCGTAATACGCGAGTTCGCGAACTTCGGCATCGCACGCCATCAGGGCCTTCAGGCATTCATCACCGCACGGCATGATGGTGTCGATATCGCGCTCGCGGATGAGATCGCGCAGTTCTTCGAGAAATCTCTCCGGTTCCCGTTCGTTGTCCGGAAGCGAGGTGTACGATCTAAGCGCTCGGGACGTGAGATGGTGCCCCCTTCCGACGAGCGCCGCATGTACGGGAATGCCCCGCACTGCGAGACGCCGCGCCACCGGCACGACGATCCGCGGCAGGTTGCCAATCAGCAGGGTTCCTTTCACTGTGCCACTCATTGTGCTGCTCACTGTGCTGCTCACTGTGCAACCCCCGCGACCTGCTCGACGGCGGTGTGCTGCGTGGATGCGGCGGCCTCGAGAAGACGGCTCAGTTCACTGCCGATACTCCTGATGTATTCCTCGTTCAGCAAGTTGTCGTGATCTCCTTCCGTGTCAAAAATGCGCAGATCGCCCTGAATCCACGGCTTCCATCCGAACGTGGGGTCGGGATATTCCACGATTTCGTTTTTGGCGCGGAATAAAACCGCGTTTCCCCTGTACGGTTCCGGCTGATAACGCCGCAGTGCAAGCATGAACGCCTCCCAGGTATTCAACCGCCCGAATCCTTTTCCGTTCGCCCAGATGTGAAAATTCATTTGCCAGTTACGGAGTTTGAGGCCCGCGAAAACCTTCCAGTCTGTACGGCGAAGCGACCGCAGATTCAAAAGCAGCATGCGCCGCCAACGTTCCACCGTGCTGAATTCGCTGGATGCGGCGCCGATGTCATCGGGCGAGCCGATCTGCGTATCGAGAAGCACGAGCAGGGCCGTGTCGTCGCCTTCGCGCTGCAGCTGCCGCGCCATCTCGAACGCCACGATGCCGCCGGCGGAGAATCCGCCGATCCGATACGGACCAAACGGCTGCACGGAGCGAATGGCGCGGATATAATCGCCGGCCATCTCCTCGACCGACATGGCGACTTCTTCCCGGCCATCGAGACCGCGCGCCTGAATGCCATACACCGGCTGATCGCCGTCGAAGCAGGAAGCGAACGAGCGGAAGCTGACGATATTGCCGCCGATCGCGTGCACCAGAAACAGCGGCGGCTTCGATCCCGCGGTGCAGATGGGCACGAGCGGTCCCCACGGCGGCGTCCAGCCTGTATCGCGGATGACCGCGGCGAGCTTCGCGGCCGTTGGCGCCTGCAAAAGTGTGGAGAGCGGAAGATCCTTGCCCAGCTGCTTCTCGATACGCGCGAACAGGCGCGCGGCGAGAATGCTGCTGCCGCCGGCATCGAAGAAGTCGGAATCGCGGCCGATTGACGGCCGTTCGAGAACCGATCTCCAGATGGAGAGGAGCTTCGCTTCGAGCTCGTCCGAGCCTTCGCCGCCGTTATCCTCGGGCTGCGTGATCTGAGTGAGATCCGGCAGCGCGTTGCGATCGATCTTGCCATTCGGCAGCCGC
>CAZPZE010000803.1:0-2254 GCA_964590625.1 uncultured Solibacteraceae bacterium | reverse complement strand
GTAGCGAAGCCGTAAGGCTTCGCGCTGAAGGTAGAGAAGCCGTAGGTAAAGGGCTATGACCTTGAATCAGGATTTGGTTGCAGAGATTACGCGCGAAGTCGTGGCGCGGCTGCAGGCGCAGCTGCAGCAGGCGGCGCCGGTCAGTTCGGGCGCCGAGATTCGCGATGGCGTTTTTCCGACGGTCGATGATGCGGTGAAAGCGGCCGCGGCGGCGCAGTTGAAGGTCGGGCAGCTCGGCCTCGATGAGCGCGCCAAAGCCGTGGCGATCATCAAGCGCATGTGCGAAGAGAACGCCGACAGCTGGGGCCGCCAGGAGATGGACGAGACCAAAATCGGCCGTCTGGATCACAAGATCGAGAAGCTCAAAATCGTGAAGCAGGTGCTCGGCACGGAAGCGATGCGCAGCGATGTGCGCGCGGATTCCACCGGTCTTTGCCTGATCGAGCGCGCGCCCTGGGGCGTCATCGGCATGGCGCTGCCGGCCACGCATTCCATCCCGACGCTCGCGAGCAATGCGATCAATATCATTTCGTCCGGAAACGCGGCCGTGTTCTGTCCGCACCCGGCGGGATCGAAGTGCGCGGCAATGGCTTTGCGTGCGTTCAATCGCGAGATCGAGCGCGCGACCGGCGTGGCCAACATGATCACGACGATGGCGGATCCGACAATCAAGTCGGCCGAAGAGATGTTCCATCATCCGGGGATCGCGCTGCTGTGCGTCACGGGCGGGCCGTTTGTGGTGAAGGCGGCGCTCAAATCCGGCAAGCGCGTGATCGCGGCTGGTCCGGGCAATCCTCCGGTGCTGGTGGATGAGACCGCGGACCTGAACCATGCGGCGAAATCGATCATCGCGGGCGGAGGGTTCGATAACAACCTGCTCTGCATCGGCGAGAAGGAAGTTTTCGTGGTGGAGAGCGTGTTCGATCAGTTCCGCGCGGCGATGAAGCGCCAGGGCGCGTTCGAGCTGGACGCGGCGGCGATCGAGCGTCTTTCCGAGGCGGCATTCAAATTCGATGGGCCCGGCAAGGGCTGCGGACGCGCGCATCTGAAGCGCGACCTGGTGGGCAAGGATGTTTCCGAGCTCGCGGCGGCGGCGGGCGTGCAGGTTCCTTCCGGCTGCGATCTGCTGTTTGGCGAAACGAAGGCCGACCATGCGTTCGTAGTGGAAGAACAGATGATGCCGTTCATCCCGATTGTGCGGGTGCCGAACGCGGATGCGGGAATCGCGGCGTCCGTGGAAGCGGAACATGGCTACCGGCACACGGCGGTCGTCCATTCCAACAACATGGACGTGGTGACTCGGATGGCGCGGGCGATGAACACGACGCTGTTCGTGCAGAATGCGCCGTCCACCGCGGCGCTGGGCAGCGAAAGCCCGGGATATCTGAGCTTCAGCATTGCAACGCCGACGGGCGAAGGCGTAACAACTCCGATGACGTTTACGCGCGAACGGCAGATTGTACTGGGACGCGGAGCGTTGAGGATCATCTAGTCGCATGTATCTGGCTCGTATCGACGGCACTGTGACTTCGACGGTCAGGCACGAAACCCTCAACGGGTTTCGGTTTCTGATCGCGCAGCGTCTCGAAGGCGATGGATCGGATAGCGGTGAGCCGCAGGTGATTGCGGACATGGTCGGGGCTCGAATCGGCTCGATCGTGATGGTGACGACGGATAACGAGTCGGTGCGAAAAGCGTCGGCCAATACGAATCCGATGCGTCTCGCCGTAATGGGGATTGTGGATTCGGTGTATCCCGAGCTGGGGCCCGCGCTGGAGAAAACGGCATGAGGCTCGGAGTGGTTCGCGGGACGGTGACGCTGAATCTGGCGACGCCGACGCTCGAAGGTTTGCGGCTGGTGATCCTGGAGCCGGTGAGCGCGGAGCGGCTGGCGGCGGGAAATCCGGGCGGTGGGAAGTGTCTGATTGCGGCCGATCAGTTGAATGCGGGCGTGGGTCAGATGGTGGGTTTTGCGGAGGGGCGTACGGCGGCGAGTCCGTGGTATCCGAATGATATTCCGGTGGATGCCTATTGCTGCCTGATTGTGGAAAATTACCACTACGCTCCGCCATCGGCGCAGGCGCCGGCAGCAACTGCTGCGCCGCGCGAGGCTGCGAAGCCTCAGAGCAGAAAGACGAAAAAGGTGCGGACATGTAAAGTTTCGATCTGACTCAATTTCGCGTGATCACGCTCGAAGATGTGCAGAACGCAGTGAAGGCCGGCGCAAAGGAATTGCAGGTGCAGCCGCGCGCGA
>CAZPZE010000802.1:0-11633 GCA_964590625.1 uncultured Solibacteraceae bacterium | reverse complement strand
CCGTTCGGAAATCGGCAAAGTCATCGTGGGACAGGAAAGCGTCGTCGATGGCGTCCTCATCTGTCTGGTCGCCGGCGGACACGTGCTTCTGGAAGGGGTTCCAGGCCTCGGCAAAACCACGCTCCTCCGCACGCTCGGCCGCACCCTCGGCCTCCGCTATTCGCGCATCCAGTTCACCCCAGACCTCATGCCCGCCGATATCGTCGGCAGCATGATCATGGAAACCGACGACCGCGGCCACAAATCCCTCCGCTTCCAGCCCGGCCCCATCTTCGCCAACCTCGTCCTCGCGGACGAAATCAATCGCGCCACCCCGAAAACCCAGTCCGCGCTCCTCGAAGCCATGCAGGAACGCACCGTCACATCCGGCACCACCACCCACGAGCTCGAAGCGCCCTTCCTCGTCATGGCGACCCAGAACCCCATCGAAATGGAAGGCACTTATCCGCTCCCGGAAGCTCAGCTCGATCGTTTCCTGATGAAGATCGTCGTCACCTACCCGTCGCACAGTGAACTCGCGCGCATCGTCGAGCGCACCATCGCGCGTGAGGAAACCGCTGTCCACGCTGTGCTCGATCGCGCCGATATTCTCGATATCCGCTCCGTCTGCCACGACATCCTCATCGCGCCGCACGTCCAGGATTACGCCGTGCAGCTCGTCATGGCCACCCAGCCCGATCAGAAGGAAGCCGCCGAGGAAGCCCGCAAATATATCCGCTACGGCAGTTCGCCGCGCGGCGCTCAGTCGCTCGTCGAATGCGGCCGCGTGCTCGCGCTCATGCGCGGACGCCTGCATCTCAGCATTGACGACATCAAGGAAGTCGCGCTCGCCGTCCTCCGCCACCGCATTATCCTGAATTTTGACGCCCATGCCGACGGCAAAACGCCGGACAGCATTCTGGCGAGCATCATCGCGGGCATCCGCGTCCCGGCGGCTGCATAGAGAATTTCGTGGCCAACGCACCACTACTCGATCGCAAATTTCTCGAACGGCTGGAGCGCCTCACCATTCACTGGCAGAAGTCTTTCCCCGGCCTGGTGGGCGGACACAATCGTTCGCGCCTCCCCGGCGGCGGCCAGGAATTTCTCGATCACCGGCACTTCCATCAGGGCGACGACCTCCGCGCCGTCAACTGGCGCGCCTATATGCGGCTCGACAAGATGTTCCTCAAGCTCTTCCAGGTCGAGCCCCGCGTGCCCGTCCGCATGCTCCTCGATATTTCGGAATCCATGGCCGCGGGCAACGCCGAAAAGTTCGATTACGCCCGCAAGCTCGCCGGCGCGCTCTGCTATGTCGGTCTCGTGCGGCTCGACACCATCGAAGTCCTTCCGTTTTCCGAGAAGCTCCGGGAAGGGAAGACCTGCGGCGGCGGACGCCATCGCTTCACGCCGCTCGCGCGCTTTCTCGAAGACCAGCAGCCCACCGGCTCCACCAATTTTCATAAAGTCGTCCGCGAATTCCTCAACGATTACCCGCAGCGCGGTCTCGTCATCGTCATCTCCGATTTCCTTGACGACGGCGGCTGCGACAAAGCCCTGCAATACCTCGCCGATTACGGCAACGAGCTCATGCTGATCCAGCTCTGGGCCGAAGAGGACCGCACTCCGCCCTGGAACGGCGAATGCGATTTCGTCGAAGCCGAAAGCGGCGCGAAACTCCACATTCACGTCGATAGCGAAGCGCGCGCCCGCTACACCGAAGAGTTCGATAAGTTTGCCGCGGGAATCCGGTCGATCGCGATGCGGAATTCCGGCCGTTACGCCGGCATCCCCACTTCGCTGCCAATTGATGAGGCGATCTTCGGAAAGCTGATGCAGGCCCGCAGCGTGGCATAACGGATGTTCCTCAACCTCAGCATCGGCGAATTCCTCGCGATCTTCGGCGCTATCGCCGCCGTCACCACCGCCCTCTATCTGCTCGATCGCAACCGCCGCAAACAGGTCGTCGCCACTCTGCGCTTCTGGGTCACCCCCGGCCTGCCAAGCCCGGTCACGCGCCGCCGCAAAATCCAGCAGCCCATCTCTCTTCTGATGCAGCTCGCCGGCATGCTCCTGCTGCTGCTCGCTATCGGAGAATTGACCTGGAGCGGCTCTGCCCATGCGCGCCGCGATCACGTCCTCATCATGGACACCAGCGCCTGGATGGGCGCCAGCGCCCCCGGGCATCCCAACGCGACTCTGATGGACGTCGCCCGCGCCAACGCCATCGCCTGGCTGCGCGCCGTGCCGGATTCCGATCGCGTCCTCCTTGTCCGCGCCGACGCGCTCTCCACGCCCGCCACCGCCTGGGAAACCGACCACGTGAAAGTCGCCCGCGCCATTCTCGAAACACACGCCGGCGAAACGCAGATCAATCTCGCCCAGAGCCTCCAGTTCGCGCGCGACCTGCAGCGCCAATCCGGCGAGCAGGGCGGGGAAATCGCCTATGACGGCCCCGGCCGCATCACCGCCGCCGAAGCCGATGCCGGCACTCCGAACGTCCCCATCCTCCGCGTTCTGGAAGTGCCCGATCCTTCCGAAAACGTCGGCATCCGCAGCGTCGGAGCGCGCCGCTCCACCTCCGCGCATGACTCCTGGGATCTCCTCGTGCGCCTCCGCAACTACGGCAAAGCGCCGCGCGCTGTGAATGTCACCCTCAACCTCGCGCACGCCCCCATGGGCGCGCACGCCGTTCAGATTCCCGCGCAGGGTGAGCAAACCACCACCTTCGAGATTCACACCAAAGCCGCCGGCATCGCCGAAGTCCGCCTCTACCCGCTCGATCCCTTCGGCGCCGATAACTACGCCGCCATCGAACTCCCCTCACAGCGCAGTCTCCACGTTGTCGTTTATTCCGATTCGCCCGACGCGTGGAAGCCCGCCCTCCAGGCCGATCCGCGCGTCTCTCCCGAATTCCGCAAGCCCTCCGAATTCACCGCCTCGAATGACGGCCTCGTCATCCTCGATCGCTTCCGCCCGCCGCAGACTCCCGCCGGCAACACGCTCTGGATCGATCCGCCAGAGCGCTCGCCCATCCCGATTCGCGAACACGTCAGCGCGCCGGAAGATCTGCGCTGGGCGCCGGATGAGCCCCTCGCCGCCGGTCTCCGCGAGCACGATATCCGGCTTCCGGCAACCGCCGTGCTCGAAACCGGCACGAACGATATTCGAGTCGCCGAAATCGGCGCCGGCCCCATCATCGCCGCACGCACCACCCCCGACGGCAAAACCAAAACGATCGTCATGGGCTTCAACCCGTTCGCAGGATCGCTGCGTTACGAACTCGCCGCGCCGCTCCTTCTCGCCAACGAACTCCGCTGGTTCGCGCCCGACGTTTTTCGCGACGTCGACGTTGTCGCCCAAAGCGCCGGCAGCGTGACCGATACACTTCCGGCCAACAGCACGCCCGTGAAAGTCGTCACCGAAGGCGGCGTAAATCTGCCCTTCAATATCCGCAATGGGAAAGTCCAGTTCTTCAGCGGCGCGGCCCAGCGCGTCAGCGTGATTGCCGGCAACACGGAGCGCGCCTGGTCGCTCACGCTCCCCGAAATGTGGGATCAGAAGTGGACCCCGCCCGCTGGAGTCCGCCGCGGCATCCCCGCCTGGAACGACGCCATTCGCCGCAGCACAAACCTCTGGCCCTGGCTCGCGGTTCTCGGCGCGGGCCTGCTCGTCGCCGAATATCTGATCTACGGACGCGAAACCTCCGCGCTGCTGCGCGTCGTCCGCGCCCACATGGAGAGAGCCGCATGAGCTTCGAACATCCCTGGCTCCTCCTCCTCTCTCTGCTGCCGATTGCCTGGTGCGCGTACGAATGGCGCAATCACAGCCGCCACGCGGCGCTCATCACGAAAACCGCGATGCTGCTCCTCGTCGCCCTCGCACTCGCCGGACCCGTTCTCTCGTGGAACGAGCGCAAGATCGCGCTGGCCGTCGTCGCCGATACGTCCGCCAGCCTCTCGCCTCAGGATCTCGCGCACGAGCAGAACATCCTAAAACAGCTCGATTCCGCGAAGGGCTCAAACGAACTGGACGTCATTCCGTTCGCCCGCGCGCCGCGCGCCGTCACCAATACCGAATCGGACTTCAAACTCGGCCTTACAGCCGGCGCGGCCGGGAAGGGAACCAACATCGAAGCGCCGGTCCGCAACGCTCTTGCCTCACTACCCGCCGGCATGCTGCATCGTATCCTGCTGGTCACCGATGGCAACGAGAATGAAGGCGCGCTCACCCGCGCCGCGTGGCAGGCGAAGCAGCTCGGCGTCCCCATCGATACGATCCCCCTCGCCGGCCGCGACCGCCCCCAGATTCTCGTCGAAGCCGTGGGCCTGCCGCCCGTCGTCTTCACCGGCGAACAGTTTCCCGCCGACCTCACCGTCTATTCGCCGCGCGCCACCAGCGCCACCGTTGACCTCCAGGCGGAAAACAAGTCCATTGGCAGCCACGCCGTGAATCTCGCGGCAGGCGAGAACCACATCCGTGTCCGCGCCAGCCTCAACGCCGCTGGTGCCATCGATCTCAGCGGCGCCGTACGCGCGCCCGGCCTCGGTGAATCGCGCTTCGAAAGCGCCGTTTCCGTCCGCCGTCCCAAAGTCCTCTGGGTCTCGCAGGATATAGCCGGCTCTGAAAAGCACATCGCCGATCTCCTCACCGCCAACAAATTCGATTTCTCTCTGGTCCACGCGCTGCCCGATTCGCTCGACGACACGCAGCTTGTCGTCTTCAACAACATCAACTTCCAGGTCATGAAGCCGGAAGACAAATCGCGCGTCGAAAAATTCGTGCAGGGTGGTGGAGGCGCGCTCTGGGTCGCGGGCGAGAACAACATGTACGTCGATAAGAAGGGTCAGCCCGAAGATCCGATCGAGCGTACGTTCCCAGCCAAACTCGCCCCGCCGCGCGAACCCGAAGACACTGCGGTCACGCTCGTCATGGATAAATCGGCATCCATGGAAGGCAAGAAGATTGAGCTCTCACGCGCCGCGGCCGCCGGCGTGGTCGATAATCTCCGTCCTGAAGATATGGTCGGCATCCTGATCTTCGACAACTCCTATCAGTGGACGGTCCCCATCAGCCCCGCCTCTGACAAAGCGCGACTGAAGCGCATGATCGCCGGCATCACGCCCGATGGCGGCACGCAGATTCCGGCTGCGCTCGCCGAAGCCTACCGCCGCATGCTCCCGCTCGAGCACACCAAGTATCGCCACATCGTGCTCCTCACCGACGGCATCTCGGAAGAAGGTGATGCCGTGCGGATGGCGAGAGACGCCCTCGACCACAAGATCACCATCTCCACCATCGGTCTCGGCCAGGACGTCAACAAGCCGTTCCTGGAAAAGATCGCCAGTACCGCCGGCGGCAAGTCTTACTTCCTCAGCGACCCCAGCGGCCTTGAACAAATTCTGCTTCACGACGTCAAGGAACACACCGGCAACGTCGCCATCGAGAAGTCGATTCAGGTTACGGTCAGGAATCCCTCCGACCTGCTCGACAAGATCGACACCTCGAAGATTCCCGATCTTCAGGGCTATGTCCGCTTCGACCTTAAACCGACCGCCGATGAAGTCCTCGAAGCCGACGGCAAAGATCCGCTTCTCATCCACTGGCAATACGGACTCGGGCGCTCCACCGTCTTCGCCTCCGACGCCAAGAGCCGCTGGTCAGCAACCTGGATCAAGTGGAACGGCTTCGATACCCTCTGGACCAACATCTTCCGCGACCTGCTCCCGCGCGGCACCGAAAGTGAAGCAACCGCCAGCTTCGATTCCGCCAATCAGGACCTGATCGTGGACTATCACCTCTCGAACAGCGCCGCCGCGCCCGACACGCCGCCCGACATCTTCGCCATCGGCCCAGGCGACTTCCGCAAGCCCGTGCAGTTGAGCCGCGTCTCCACCCAGGATTACCGCGCCCGAGTCCACATCGGAAACGTGGAAGGCCTCTTCCGCGTCCGACCGCTCGCCGACAGCCGCATCTTCCCCGAAGTCGGTCTCTACCGCCCCGAAGAAGAACTCCTCGAATACGGCACGAACACCACTCTCCTGAAGTCCGTCTCCGCCGCCACCGGAGGCCGCTTCAACCCCACCCCGGACGCCGTCTTCGAAACCAACGGAGAATCCATCAAATCGACAGCAAGACTGTGGCCCCTGCTGTTGACGCTTGCTATTGTTTTGAATCTCGCCGAACTGATAATGCGCAAATGGAGAGGAATCGTAGCCACAGTCAGACAGCCCGCTTAACAGGCTCTATCTCTGTGTTGCTCTGTGTTTATCGGTGGCCAATCAAAAAGACGCCGTCAAACCTTCCCACGCCGCCGCCGTATTCCGAAACTCATGCCGGGCTTCCGTCTGAATCTTCGCCATCGTATGATCATCATGCTCCGGATCATGATGGAACAGCACTAACTGCTTCGCCCCGGCCTTGGCCGCAATCTTCGTCGCCTCGAGCCACGTGCTGTGGCCCCAATGCCGGTGTTCCTCATACTCCTTCGGCGTATACTGCGTATCGCAGATCAGCACATCGGCATCCTGCGCATGTTGCAGCAGCACTCCATCCAGCTCCGGATGCCCATGCTCGAAGTCGGTCGCATACACCACCACCGTCTTCCCGCAGGTAATCCGGTACCCCGAAGCCCCCTGCGGATGATTCAGTGCGAACGGCTTGATCACCGCCCCCCCAATCTCCACCGATGATCCCTTTTCCATTTCGATGAAGCTGCGCTTCGCCGCCACCTGCGACATGTCTACCGGAAAATACGGCTGCGCCATCTGGCCTTCCAGCGTTTCCTGCAGCGGCCGGCCCGTATTGCCGGAGTGGAAAGTGATGTCGTTATTCTTCCCGTAAATCGGCGTGAAGAACGGCAGCCCCTGGATATGGTCCCAGTGGAAATGCGTGAGGAAGATATTCGCGTGAATCGGCTCGCCGCCCGCCTCTTTCACCAGCCGCGTTCCCAGCGCTCGCACGCCCGAACCAGCATCGAAAATCAGACAATGCCCGTCTGGGGTGCACACTTCCACGCACGACGTGTTCCCCCCAAACTTGAGGTTCTCAGCGAGCGGAGTAGGGGTGGATCCGCGGACACCCCAGAAACGGACGGTCATCTGCCGGTCAGACATGCTGTCAGAAGGCCATCTTAGTACGAACGCGCTTCTGGTCGGACTTCTCGACCGCCAGCTTCAGTGCCGTGCCATACGCATCACGCGCCTCATTCGCATGTCCCAGCGATTTTTCGATATCGCCGATCCGCTCCCAGACCGCCGCATTCTGCGTATCGAGCCGCGTAACCGCGCGCAATTGTTCGAGCGCCTGTTCGGGCTGATTCGTCTTGATGTAGACCTCCGCGAGCGCGGTCCGCGCCGCCACGAATTCCGGCTTCGAATTCACGATGACCCGGTACTGCTCGATCGCTCCGGCGTTATCGCCCCGATCCGCCAGCAGTTCCGCCAGGCTGATTCGCGAAGCCAGATAATCGGGATTCGCCTGCAGATTCTGGCGCCAGAGATCAATCGCTTCCTGCTGCCGGTTCTTGATCGTCGCGAGCAGCACTGCCAGATTGTGCTTCGTCTCCACGCGATTCGGTTCCTTCGCCAGCGCCTGGC
Organism: uncultured Solibacteraceae bacterium; assembly: GCA_964590625.1. Lineage (GTDB taxonomy): Bacteria > Acidobacteriota > Terriglobia > Bryobacterales > Bryobacteraceae > BOG-234. Next base: position 4,056 of record CAZPZE010000802.1, on the reverse strand, counting down.
GGTACAGCCTCTCGGCCTCGGCCTTCTTGCCCTCAATCGCCTTGAGCGCGCCCAGCGCATTCAGCGGCATCGCCGAATTCGGCATCAGCGCCATCGCCTTGCGATAGTTCGCCTCCGCGTCTCCGCGCCGGTTCATCTTCTGGTACAGCATCCCGAGATCGTACGGCAGGAATCCATACTGCGGCCCCACCTTCATCGCCAGCTGGAACGTCCGGATCGCGTTCGTGTTGTCGCCCATTTCCTGATAGGAGAGCGCCAGCCCCAGCAGCGGATACGTCCAGTTCGGCGCGCGACGTGACGCGTCGCGAAACGCCGGAACCGCATCCGCATAGCGCGCCTGTTCCAAATACGAAATGCCAAGCGCGTTATATCCATACGCCTCGCCCGGATCCAGCCGCACCGATTGCTCCAGCAGATTCGAAGCCCGCGGGTACTGCTTGTCGAACACGAGCGAGCGCCCGGCGAAGAAGTTGTCGCGCGCCTGCAGATAGATCGATTCCGGGGTCAGCCGGATCGCCGCTTCCATGTAATTCGCGCCGTTGTCGAAATCGGATTTAACCTGCGGCGTATCGCCGCCCGCCAGATAGCGGAGCAGCACCTGCTGCGCCTGATCTTCCAGCGCCACGCGCAGCATGTTCTCCTGCAGGAATACCCGCTCCGGACTCAGCTCCGTGCGCAGACGGGGGAGATAGCTCCACGCGCTGTTCTGATCCGTCGGAAGAATCCGCCGCGCCGCAATCGCCGCCTGGAATGCGTCGACATCGGCCTGCGCCTGCGGCGAAATCGTCAGCGTGCCGGCGGCCTGCGCCACCAGCAGCGGATCGCCGGTCTTCGAATCGTAGAACGTCCGGATGCGCGCCAGCGGTATCCCGCTCTTCGATAAATCGGAGAGCTTCGTCTCATTCGCCATGTTGCCAAAGTCGCGCGGATGCTCCTTGTTGTTCGTCTCCTTCGAAACATTGTCGCGAACATAGTCGATCAGTTCGCCGGCTTCCACAGAGCGGTTGTCATTGGTATCCGCGCCGCCTTCAAGGCCCTTCAGCACGGAATAAGTAAACGCCCCATGCCCGCCGCCGAACTGCGGCCCTTCATAAGAAACTTCCTTCGGACGTGCCGCCATCAGCCCCAGCATCTCGCCCGGCGCTGCGCCCAGCTTTTCCACCGCCGCGCCCACCGTATCGGTCTTCAGACTGCCGATCGTCGCCGCGCGGCACACGTCCGCCAGAAACACCACGCGACCTACTTTATTCAGCTCATCGTTTACCAGGCTCTGCAGTTCGGCCATCGGCAGGGCAGTGGTCGAAAGATCCTGCGGATCGCTGTCGTACGTCATGATGTACGCGCCGCGCGAATCCACCGTGCCGTGTCCCGCCACCAGAATAAAGATCGTATCCTTCGGACCCGCCCGCTGTTTCAAAAACGTCTGGAACGAGTTGCGAACAGCGGCGGTCGTCGCCTGTTCGTTCGTCAGCATCACGATGTTCTCCGGCGGCACACCGCCGCCGCGTGGACTCGCCAGATGCTGGCTGAACGTCTTCGCGTCCGCGTCCGCATACTGCAGCCACAAATCCTGCGGCAGCTTCTGGTATTTCGAAACGCCGATCAGCAGCGCGTAAGTTTTCGCGTCGGGCGAAATCGCCGCCGCCTTGATCGCCGCCTGGGTGGCCAGCGATTCTTCCAGATCGAAGATACGGCCCTTCACCCAGACCGCGTCCGTCCACTGCGCCGCGATCTTCCGGTACGTCGCCAGCGCGTTCGCGTCCAGCTTGTTGTTGTCGAAGATCGCTGCCTCATTCACCAGCGCGCCCGTGTTGTTCGGATCGGTCTTGAGAATATCTTCGAACGGTGCCAGTTGGGTCTGCACGTTCGGCGCGAGTGCCGTGATCGGCAGAATGTCGCCTTCCGGCCGCTCCAGCCCGCGAGTCATGCTGACTCCGTAGTGCTGCTGGCTCGCCGCGTTCACCCGAACCACCTGCGGCAGGAAGCACGAATTCACCGGCTTCGGAAATACAATTTTTCCGGCCTTGACTTTAATCTGTTTGGCGTCGAACAAAAGATCCGCGCCCTGATCCACCGATTGCGATTGCTTCGCCGGACAATAGAGATAGCTCGACGCCCCGGTTTCCGCCTTTAATTCGTCCCCCGAAAAGATAACATCGCCCGGACGCGCCGCAAGCGGAGTCTCGGTATTCTGCCGGAGAACTTTTCCGCCAGTCGAGGTCAGAAGCAGTCCAACGGGCTCTTCTTTGGGCGGACCTCCGCCCACATTCGGCCCTCCAACCACGCCCGGATTGGTTGCCGCGGACGCCTCCCCGACGAATAAAACAGCCGAAAGAAGCACTGCAAGGGTGCTTTGTAAGTTCTTCATGCCACAGCCGCTTGTACGAGCGACTTAACTGTGTAAAGCTTCATCGGCTCGGTTTTACCTCTCACAGGCACTTCGCCTATGTACACTGTGTCGATCTTACCCCCGCACATTTCAAGGGTTTCCGCGCTCATTAACAACTTTGTCTTCTGTTCTTTGTTGAGGCTCTCGAGGCGCGACGCCAGATTTACCGTATTCCCCAGGACCGTGAACTCCATCTTGTCCGAAGACCCCACGTTCCCGATAACCACTTCGCCCGAATGGATGCCGGCGCCGGTTTTGAAATCGGCCACGTTTTGCGCCACCATTTCGGTCGCCGCCGTAACCGCCCGCCAGGCGTGATCCCCGGGCTGCGCTCCCTCGTCGTCATCCGAAAACACCCCGAGAATGCCGTCCCCGATGAACTTATTCACGTGGCCGTGGTATTTCACGATGGTTTTCGTCATCACCGTCATATAGTTGTTCAGCAAATCGACGACGACCGCCGGATCCTTCGATTCGCAGAACGCCGTAAATCCGCGGATATCGGTGAACAGAATCGTCACCACCTGCCGCTTGCCCGTCAGCCCGATGTGCTCCGATTGTTCGAGCGACGTCGCCACCTGCTTGCCGACAAACAGCGCCACCGCGCCCCGGAAGAAACTGCTCTTCCTTTCCGCCGTCGCAAACCGGTACACCACCCCGCCAATCAGCGCGATCAGATACGCCGTCGTCACTTCCGATGTCGAAAGCAGCCACCCCTGCCGGAACATCACGTGCGTCGCAACCAGCCCCACGATCAGCGAAACGATCGACCACGCCACCGTCTGCCGCGGCTCGAAAATCGCCGCGATCGTGACGCTGATCCCCGCGCCGATCAGCAGCCCGAAGATGCGCACCCAATCCGGAACCGGCTGCAGGAAATTGCCCGTCAGCAGCGTATTCAGGGCGTTCGCATGGATCTCCACACCGGGGCTCTGGAATTTCGTGCCGGCGAAGGCGGTGTAAAACGGCGTGCTGTGGCGGTCAGTAAAGTCGTACGGGCCAAGCAGCACCACCTTGCCCTTCACCCACTTTTCGAGCTCGGCCTGGTCGCCCGCCTTCGCCGCGGCAAGGAACTTATAGAGCGGCACGTGAGGCACGGTTTCCGGCGGCCCGGCGTAGTTGATGATCATCTGGCGGTCGGCGTTGATTGGGACGTAGCGATCCCCCAGATAGAGCTTCCCGTTCTTGAAATGAGCATCGACGCCCAGATACTTTTCAGCCGCGCGCAGCGCCATTCCACGCGTCAGACTCTCATCGGGAACACCCGGCTTCGGCGCTTCAATCAGCTCCTGCTTGCGGACAAAGTCGTCAGGATCCGTCGTCAGATTCGCGTATGCCGACATCCCCATCGCGCCCGCAATCATGTTCAGCGGAACCGCGCCGCCGCCCTCGCGCTGCGCCCCCATTGCTTCCGGCACAAACGCGCAGACAATCGGCATTGTCGGATTATTGGCCGCAAACGCAGCCGCCAGATCGCTGTCGAGATGCGGATTCGGGCCCTTCTCGTACGGCTCCACCGGAATCGTGAACGCTTCGTCGAGCACGAACACCCTGCCTCCGCCGCGAGCGGCGGCATTAATCGCGTCCGCGTAGTGTTCGTGCCAGAAAAGCTGGGGCGTCAGGAAATCCGGATCCGCCAGCGTCTCGTTGTCGATCCCCAGAATGAC
>CAZPZE010000801.1:0-2380 GCA_964590625.1 uncultured Solibacteraceae bacterium | reverse complement strand
GGCGGCAACTGCATCATTGTTGATTACAAGAGCGGCAAGGTGGAGCGGGTGGATCAGCTCGTGGAGAGCGAGACCAGCCTGCAGGGGCCGCTCTACGCGCTGGCCGTTCGCGAAAAGAAAAATCTGAACACAGTGGCGATGGTGTTCCTTGCGATTCGGGAAGGGAAGCCGGTCGGCTGGGGCTCGGTGCCGGGCGCGGATTTCGAGCTCAATGAGATGCCGGCGGACTGGATTGAGAGCGCGCGGTCGCGGTCGATCGCGCGGCTCGAAAGTTTTCTTTCGGGCGATGTCCATCCGGAGCCGCATTCGGTCGACGAGTGCGTCTGGTGCGATTACAAAAATGCGTGCCGTTTCCAGACCACGGAACTGATTCAGATTGGAGCCGCGGGTGTCGACTAAGCCCGAATTTACTGCCGAACAGCACGATGCCGCGGAATTCCGCGCAGCGGACGCGTGCATTGTCGCCGGGCCGGGTTCGGGCAAGACGACGGTGCTGGTGGAGCGGTATCGGCGGCTGATGGAAGACCGCGGATTCGAACCGCGGCAGATTCTCGCGATCACGTTTACCGAAAAAGCCGCGGCGAACATGAAGGCGCGGCTCGGGAAGATTTTCGAGCATGATGCCGTCCGGCGGCGGGAACTCGAAACGGGGGCGTGGGTTTCGACGATTCATGGATTCTGTTTCCGGCTGCTGCGGGAGAATGCGATCGCGGCGGGGCTGGATCCGCGATTCACGGTGCTGAGCCCGCGCGAGGCGGAAAGTCTGCAGTGGGAATGCCTGACGGCTGCGCTGAATGAATTCGCGGCGGCGCGGCGCGAGGATGCGCTGGCACTGATTGAAGCGCTGCAGGTGCCGTCGCTCGCGGGCGATCTGAAGGATGTCTACGATGCGATACGTTCGGCGGGCGTCTCGCTCGCAGAGGTTCGGAACAAGGAGAATCCGGGCGCGCCGGTTACGGCTGATGCGCCCGCGCTGATTGAAGAGCTGCGGGCGCTGGTGAACGCGTGGCCGCGGAAATTGACGAATGTTCAGAGCGTGGAAAAGCTGCGCTTACTTGAATGGTGTCAGACCGCCTCTGAAACGGACACGGCAGATTTCGCATCGCGTATCCGTTTGTGGAACACTCTTTGCCTGAACCGAAACCGAGTCCCTCCCGAAGGAAAGGAAGCCATTCGGCTCTTCAAAGAGCGGGTTGATGCGCAGCAGCGCGCCGAGGTTGATCGGCACGTTGCGCGGTTCCGCGGGATGATCTTCGACGTGCTCGAGCGCTTCGAGGGCGAGTACCGCAGCCGCAAGGCCGCGCTCAGCCGCGTCGATTTCAATGACCTGGAACGTTTCACGATCGCGCTGCTGAAGAATAATCCGGAAGTGCAGAAGCGCGTCCATGAACAATTCCGCCAGGTGATGCTCGATGAGTTTCAGGACATCAACGGACAGCAGGCCGAGCTGATTCGCTTCGTGCGCGCGCCCGACGTTTTCTTCGGCGTTGGCGACCGCAACCAGTCGATCTACGGTTTCCGCCACGCCAAGCCGGAGATTTTCCTGAAATACCGCGATGAGGTGAATTTTCAGGGCGGCCACTCCGTTTCGCTGCTGCACAATTTCCGCAGCCGCGACGCGATTCTCCGCTTCGTTGAATCGGCGCTGGCCGAGAAGGACGGGATCGAGCGGCGCGAACTCATTGCGGGATTGAAGTTCAGCGGAAAAGCCGAGCCTTCGATCGAAATTCTGCGCGCCATCGATGTGGACGCCGAGGCCGCGGGCGAGCGTGAAGCCGCGTGGATCGCGCATCGGGTGCTGGAACTCCTGGGGACGCTGCAGATCGGCCAACCGGGGGAAACGCGCGCGCCGGAATTTCGCGATTTCGCCGTGCTGTGCCGCAACAGCGAATCGATGCCCGCGATTCTGGCGGCGTTCGATCGCGCCGGCATTCCGAGCGTATGCGGGCGGCGGGAATCGTTTCTGCTCTCGCGCGAAGGGCTGGATATCACCGCGCTCTTCAGCATCATCGCCAATCCGCGCGACAGCATTTCACTCGCGACGGTGCTGCGCGGACCGCTGGTGGGAGTGAGCGACGAGACGCTGCTTCGGCTGCGGCTTGCCGCGAGGAGCCTGACCGGCGGCGTGAGCCGTTTCGCGCACGATCCGAACTGCGCGACGATCGCGGAACCGGACCGCTCGCGCGTGATCGCATTCTGCCGGAATCTGGATCGCTGGCGGCAGGATGTTTCGATTGTGCCGCTCGATGTTCTGCTCTCGCGCGCTCTCGCGGATTGCGGCGTGAGCTGGGCGCCGGGGACGATTGAGGCCGCCAACATCGAGAGTTTTCTCGAACTGGCGCGGACGGCAGGCAAGTCGATGGATCTGCCTTCGTTCCTG
>CAZPZE010000800.1:0-5598 GCA_964590625.1 uncultured Solibacteraceae bacterium | reverse complement strand
GGAATTATTCCCACCCAGCAGCCTCCTGCGCCCGCGCCCGGTAAGCCTGGCCGCCGCTTCCCGATTCCGCCCACGCTCGCCGGCGTCGATAACCAGACGGTGCGGATGATCGTGCGCAGCAGCATGGGCGGCAGCCGTGTTCGCGTACGGCTTTCGAACGCCGCCGGCGGCGCGTCGGTCACGCTGGGCGCCGCGCATATCGCCCTGCGGTCGAAGGATTCGGTGATTGTCGCGGGCTCGGATCACGTTCTCACGTTCAGCGGCAAACCCACCGCGACGATCTACGCGGGTCAGGTTCTGGTGAGCGATCCGGTGGATCTGAAACTGGCGCCGCTGACCGATGTCGCGGTCAGCCTCTACTTCCCGCGACCGACGAGCGCCGCCACGAATCACCGGTTCTCGCTCCACGACACATACATTTCGAAGGATGGCGACTTCACCGGCGCGGCGTCGATTGCAGATCCATCGGCCGTGGTGCAGTCGTATTACTATCTGGCCGGCCTCGACGTCGCCGCACCCGCGAATGCCGGTACGATCGTGACGTTCGGCGATTCGATCACCGACGGCGACCAGTCATCGAATAACACCAACAGCGAATGGCCCGCTGTGCTCGCCGCGCGCCTGCAGGCGAATAAGGCGACTGCGCACATTGCCGTCGTGAACGCCGGCATTTCCGGCAATCGCATCCTGGGCGACAATGGCGGCGGCATGGCGCGCTTTTTCCACGACGCGCTCAATGTGCCCGGCGTGAAATGGATCACGCTGCTCGAAGGCATCAACGACATTACAGGGGGTGCGCGGCAGACCGGTCCGAATGCGTTCAGCGAAGCCGATCTGATCGCGGCCTACCGGCAGGTGATCGCGATGGCGCATGAGGCGGGCGTGAAGGTCATCGGCTGCACGCTGACGCCCTTCGGCGGATCGAGCGCGTACAGTGATCGCGGTGAAGAAATTCGCGAGGCGGCGAACAAATTCATCCGTACGAGCGGCGAATTCGATGCTGTGATCGATTTCGAAGCAGCGACGCGCGACGCGGCCGATCCGAAGCGATACCGCAAGGAAGCCGATTCGCCCGACCTTCTGCATCCCGGCGATGCGGGCTACAGGATCATGGGCGATTCCATCAGCCTGAAGTTATTCCAGTAGCTCGGAATCGAAGCGGCGATAGATCTCGTGCTGATGCGCGGGATCGCGGTCGCTCTGCAGTTCCGCGATGAGCGCGCGCAGCCGCGGCATCAGCACGATCAGATAGCGCGAACCCGCGCCCGCAGTGTACGTGTGGGCCGCGCCCGCCGGCACGAAGACCGTCGATCCTGGACCGGCGGTTTCCGTGCGATCCGCATAGCGAAACGTGAGCTCGCCTTCGAGCACGTGCCACGCTTCGTCATCGGAATGATGAACGTGCAGCGTGGCGGGACCGCTGCCTCGCCACTCGTGAATCTCGAACGTTTTTCCGGCAGCGGAAAAAGCCATCAGAGCGTTTTCAGGTAATTGAAGCTCTTGCGCAGGCTCTCGATCGGATCGCCCGGCGTTTGATCCTGCTCCACGATATACTGCTTCACGCCTGCTGCGGGCGCGGCTTTCAGGATCGCCGGGAAATCGATTACGCCACTTCCCACTTCCTTGAAGTCGCCGGGCGGAACGTTTTCGCTGAACTGATGCGGCGTGTCCTTCGCCTTATCTTTGAGATGCAGCAGCGCGACGCGGCCTTTCCATTTCTTCAGTGCTTCCACCGGGTCCTGACCCGCCACACTCAGCCAGAAGACATCGAGCTCGAACTTGACCAGATTCCCATCGAGACGTTCCGAAAAGATGTCGATGGGGCGCTTGCCCGGCTGGCCGCCGAATTCATACGCGTGATTGTGATACGCGAACTGCAGGCCGGCCTTTTTGCACTTCTGGCCAGCCAGATTCATCTGGTCCGCGGTGCGCCGGTAGAAATCATCGCCCTCGCCGCGCGCACTGGGCGAAATGTAGGCCATCGTGAAATATTCGACGCCGACTTTTTTCGCGCTGTCGATCGCATCATCGAGCGACATCGGTTTGAGATCCGGATAAGGCGCCCACTTCCCGGTGATGAGCGGCGTCTCGACGTGGCACGAAATCGGCTTGAGACCGTATTGCCGGATCTTATCGACGAGTTGCACGAGGTCCGCGCGATTGCCTTCGACCTCCGTGTAGCCGATATCCGCCAGCGTTTTGAAAATGTGGTCCGGCTCCTTCATCAGGGTGTTCCGGACAGTGTAAAGCTGAGCGCCGAGCGGCTTCGGCATCGCGGCCACCAGCGTGGGAACCGCCAGCGTGGCGGCGGCTGTGGTCGCGATCCATTCACGGCGCGTGATTGCGTTTGCCATGGCAATAGCCTATCAGGGTTCGCGGGAATCGCCGGATGCTGGTGAAATAGAAGCTGATGCCCGAGATCACCGCTTCCGAACTGGCCGCGCGTCTGGGATTGCGCGTGCGCGGCAATGGCAACAGACAGATCGTCGCCGCCGCGGCGCTCGAAGACGCCGGCCCGGACGACCTGGCGTTCGTCGCCTCGCCGAAGAATTTCGAAACAGCGCTCGATTCGCAGGCCGGCTGCTTCATCGCCGCCGCGGATTTCCCCGCCACCGACCGCACCGTGATCGAATCCGCTCAGCCGCGCGCGCACTTCGCGCAGGCGCTGGCGCTACTGTATCCGGCGGCGCCTCTGCGGCCTGGGATTCACGAATCCGCACATGTTCATCACAGCGCCGATGTCGACCCGACGGCCGAAATCGGTCCGTTCGTTTCGATTGCGGCGGGCGCAAAGATCGGTGCGCGGGTCCGCATCGGTGCGTCTTGTTCGGTGGGCGAAAATTCCGCGATTGGCGCTGATTCGCTGCTCCACGCCAGGGTCACGATCTACGGGAATGTCCAGATCGGCGCGCGCGCGATTCTGCATTCAGGCGTGGTGATCGGCGCGGACGGATTTGGTTTCGAGCTCATGGGCGCGTCGTTCCGGAAGGTGCCGCAGGTGGGGCGCGTCGAGATCGGTAACGATGTCGAGATCGGCGCCAATAGCTGCGTGGATCGCGCGGCGCTGGGCGTGACCGTAATCGGCGACGGCACGAAGCTGGACAACATGGTCCACATCGCGCACAACTGCAGGATCGGCAGGAACGTGCTGATCGTGGCGCAGACGGGTCTCGCGGGCGGCGTCACTGTGGGCGACTACGCGGTCATCGGCGGCCAGGTGGGCATCGGCGATAAGGCGCGCATCGAGTCGAAGGCTGTAATCGGATCAGGCGCGGGAATTCTATCGTCGAAGATCGTGCATGCCGGAGAGCCGGTATGGGGAACGCCGGCGCGTCCGCTCAAACAATATCTGCGGCAGCTCGCGACTCTGGCGCGTTTGTCCCGGCCTTCAAATAAGTAAGCCGGGCTGACTACTTCTTCCAGTAATCCGGCAGGCCAGGCTTCGTCTCGCGCACGATTTCGAGCACGGCCTGGCGGTCGGCCGCCGAGATCCGTTTGTACCGGTCACTGGTGTCCTTATTGGTGAGCACCTCGTAGAGCTTCTGATAGACGCGATCGCGCACCCACACCGGCATGTTGTCGAACGCCTCGCTGTAAATCATGTAGCTCAGCGGGTACTTGAACATGCGCGTCTTCAGATCGAAATCACGCAGCGACCGCCCCTGCTTGTCACGCGGCCCGCGCTGCGGAAACGTTTTCGTGAAAGTCGAGACGCCCACCACCGGATACTTCAGCGGCGTTTCTTCCGCGAAAAGCATGTAGGCCACGAGTTCGTCGATATCGGTTTCGAGCTTCGGCGTCTCCTCCGCCAGCTTGCCGTCGTGTTCGGCGACCCGTTCTTCCCACCCCGCACGGATGATGAGATTCGTCATGCGCGTCTGGTGTTCGAGCGTCATCAGCGCGACGATGTCGCTCGTCTGCGCCAGATATCCGCTCAGATCGACTTTGCCTTCGAGGCTGGTGAGATTGTGCGAATCGGAGCGGTCGAGCTCTTTCGGATTCGAAGGATCGGGCACGATCGCGTTGCCCAGGTTCTCCGTATTGCCGCTCGTGCCGGTCACGAACCATCCGCCCCAGCGCTGTTCGAGCGGAATGCGATGATCCACCGCGGTATAGCCGGCCTGGAAGATCGGCGTGCCGTCAGATCGTGGATACGAAGAGCCGACTTCGAGCCCGGGAACACCGAGCGTCGCCTGCACCTGATGGCATTGCAGGCATTCGTCGCGCCGCGCGAAGTAGGGCTTCGCCATTTTCTCGACGTTCAGCGTGTAGAAGATGACGCCCTGTTTCGGATCAAGCGAGGCAAGCTCCAGTACCTCGCCATTCTTCACCGAGCCGACCATGACATCGTCATTGAAGAAAAGCGCACGTGGCGCGCGCGGCGAAATCAGCGGCGCCTGGAAGCTGGTTTTCGAAAACACCAGCATCTGCGAATCGATGTTGATGTCGAGATTCTTGAGCAGACTCGGAAGATAGCCCGTGCGGCCGGGGAGATAATCCAGCTTCGCCTTGCCGGTTTCGAGACGCTTCACCAGCCGTGCAACCGGATCATCCGGCGGCGTTTTCATATATTGAATCGCGGGGTGATCGGGGGCAAGGCGGAGATCGACGTCGATTCCAGCCTTCGTCGCAGCGAAAGCCAGCCCCGACAACGCCAGAGCGGACAGGGCCCGGCGCGAGAACTGCTTCATATTTGTATTTTAATCCGCGGGTTGGAGCAGGACTGGAATTCCACAGCGCTTCGCCACGGTGTTCAGGCGCGCATCACGGGATGCCAATGGGATACTCTTACGCATCGATAAATCCAAATAGGCTGCGTCGTACACCGTCAGCCCGTTTGCGATTGCGAGATCAGCGACCTGGGTGCTTACCAACCCGAGCGCTTCGTCATCCGTGAACATTCGCAACCCTTCAAGCAGTTCGCGCCCGGCGCGATATTCTGCCTGTGAGATTTTCGCGCGTCGTTGAAGGATTAGCAGGGTGTTGGCGGTTTCGTAGAACCAAATCGGGGGAACGAATATCGTCGCCCCCTTAATCACCCGATCGAGAATTCGATCTGCGCCCGCTGACGATTGTGAAACCACGGCCCATGCAATCGCGACTGAGGCGTCAGCAACAAAGTCAGCGATCAACGGCGACCTTCGTTGATTGCCGATCTGATCTCGGCATCTGTTAAGGGACGAAAGCCCTTCCGTCGGGCCATCCTTTTTCGCAGTGCCCTCAACCCTTCGACCGCTTCCCGAACGCTCTCAAGCGAGGCGCGGCCTTCCGGCACGATTCGTGCTACCGGCTTGTCATGGCGCGTGATCACGATTTCCTCTCCCGCCGCGACCCGATCGAGAATCGCGCCGAAGTTGGTCTTCGCGTTGAGTGAACTGACGGTACCCATAAATTAACCAGTCAATGATCAGTTTAGCATTTGCCGAAAGTATGCCTGCAACCCGTGACCATCGAACTCGAAGCGCTAATCGCACCCGGCCGGAGTCAGCTTACCTGCCACACTCACTCGCCGAATCGCCGCGCTCCCGGTCGTTGAACCGCGACATCAACAGCATTTCCCCGCGGCGCCCAAACCTTCTCATCGCTCGCCCGAAAATA
>CAZPZE010000799.1:0-9283 GCA_964590625.1 uncultured Solibacteraceae bacterium | reverse complement strand
GGGCGAAATGAACGCCGAGCAGCTGGCCGATACCACGATGGATCCCGACAAGCGCACCATGCTTTCAGTGCGCGTCGAGGATCTCGTCGCAACCGACCAGATCTTCACCACCCTGATGGGTGAAGACGTGGAAAACCGGCGGCGCTTCATCGAAGACAACGCTCTCGACGTCAAGAATCTCGACGTCTAACGCGCGCGGCTATTCAGGCAGTGTGCGGGCCAGCGTGCCGGCATCGATCGGATTCCGGAGCGAGTACCACTTTTTCCGCAGCTCGACGTTCACGCCGATCCCCAGCAGCTTCGCTGCGGCGAGCGGCGTGCCCGCCATCCGGCAGAGATCGAAACGGCAGCCGATTTTTTCCGCCAGCGTCGAAGTATTTCCCTCCACGCGCGATGTCATTTTTCTGGTATGGCGCGTGGAGAGTCTGGACCAGAGCCACGGAACAGAAAACCCGGCAATGTCCAGCGCGAGCGGTTCGCCAAAATAATCCTGCGCCGCAATCGCCACCGCGACCAGCCGGCCAGTTTCGGAGAAGCGCTCCGCGAGCTGACGAACGAAGGCACGCTCAGTGTCGGTCAGCGTTCGCGCGATCCGCATCGTGTCATAAAGCCAGCGCAACCGGTGAAACGCGTGAGTCGCGGCGTGGAGCGCGGAATGAAACGCCTCGTCCGCGGGTGCCAGAACCTTTGCCTCGAAACCGGACGGTGATTTCCAGAGACAGGCGCGATCCATAAATTCCCCAGCCGTCATGAATACGCCATTGGCCCCTTCGGCCTGAAAATGCACTTCGACTCCCGGAACATTTTCACGGATCCGGAAGTCCAGGTGCTTGTCGATATCGCGATGCATCGGCCACGGATAGGAGCCATGTAGCCGATATCCGAGTTTCATCATCAATCGCGCGGCGCGGCCCACTTCATGTTCGTGGATCAGCAGGTCCAGATCTCTGGCCGGCCGCAGAAACGGCTGCTCGTAGAAACGCTCGGCGAGCAGCGGGCCTTTGAGTGAAACGCACGCGATCCCGGCCTCCGCGAAAGCCTCCAGCAACTGCCGCAGTGTCTCCAGCCGCTGCGCATGCCGGCGATGGTGCGTCATCAGCGTCTGGTCCCGCCACGCCCTCTCTGACGGCGGCAACCAGGCTGACGTGCTGTAAGCAAGCTGCGCAGTGAAGCGATGCACTTCAGCCAGCCGCTTGATCTCCTCCCAAACCGCCGGCTGGCTCGCGAATTCCGCGGCGTGTTCCGGCGTTTTCAGAACGATCAGCAGCTGATCGAGTGGATTGGAGTCTGCCACGCGCAATTTGACCACAGTATGACACCCGGCGATTTCCGGCTGCATGTCACAATTGGCGTGGAGATTCCCCACAGGACATGAGCGGCATCTACGGGATGGTGCGCCTGGACGGCGCGCCGGTCACGCGCGCAATGCTCGAGCCGGTCGCCGCCGCTATGGCCGGTTGGGGTCCGGACGGCCATGGACAATGGTGCAGCGAGAATGCAGGGCTTGGCTTTCTCAGTCTCCGGATCACGCCCGAGTCTCTTCATGAACGGCTGCCGATGAGCCTCCGCGCAGCGCCGCATCTTTTTATCACCGCGGATGCCCGCATCGACAATCGCGACGAGCTCTTCAACGCCCTGCAGGTCCCCTCCGCCGGCCGCGCACGCACGCCGGACAGCAGCCTGATCCTGCTCGCCTGGGAACGCTGGGGCGCGGACTGCGTCAAGCGCCTTCTCGGCGATTTTGCCTTCTCGATCTGGGACGCCCGCCAGCGCTCGCTGTTCTGCGCACGCGATCCCCTCGGCTGCCGCCCTCTCTTTTACTACCGCGACGCCCGGACGTTTCTCTTCGCCTCCGATATAAAAGGAACGCTGGCCGGTGTGGACTCGCCTCGCCTGAACGAACCCCTGCTCGCCGCGCATCTCCAAATGAGGACGTATTACGCCCAAAAGACGCGGACGTTTTACGAGAATATCCTCAAGCTCCCCGCCGGCCACACACTGACGTTGTACAGCGGAGAGCTTCGTCTTCACGAATATTGGTCCCCTCACAACATCCCCACACGGCCGCCGGCGCGAGACGGTGAACTTCGCGAACTCTTCCGCCAGGCAGTGGAATGCCGCGTCCGATCGGCCTTTCCGGTCGCGGCGCATCTGAGCGGCGGGATCGATTCCTCCGCCGTCACACTCCAGGCGGCCCGCATTCTCCGCCCCCAGGGACGGCAGCTCGCGACGTTTTCCTGGTCACCGCCACCCGATCGAGTCACTCCCCGCACCAGTGAATATGCGCGCATCGATGCCGTCTGCCGGCAGGAAGGACTTCGCTGCGAATACTTCCCCGTCACAGCCGCGACCCTGCTTCGCGTGCTGAAGCGCGACTTCACGATCGAACCCACGGAACTCATGCCGCGCGAAGAAAACGTCCAGATTCGAGCTCAGGCGCTGGGTGTACGAACCATCCTCTCCGGCTGGGGAGGCGATGATGCCGTCACCTGCGTGTGGCCGCCGGGCTCCGCGGCAACGCACCGGAGCCCGATCGCGCGCCTTCGCGCCTCACTGCTTCGCCACTTGCCGGATTCCATCTATGCGCGAGTCGGTCCGAACCCGGAGATGCGGTACACGTCGCCCTGTATTCATCCGGAGTTCGAGCGGCGCTATCACGACGAAGTTGCGCAAATGCACGGCCCCCCGCTCCGCCTGCTCGCGACCCTGAAATCCACCATCGCGCGCTCACTCGATATCGGCCACCTCGCGCTGCGGATGGAACACTGGGCGATGAGCGGCGCTCGCCGCGCGATCGTCTATTCTTACCCGCTGCTCGACCGCCGGCTCGTCGAGCTCGCGCTCGCTGCGCGGTCATCCATTCCACAACGCCAGATATTCATCAGGAATATCTCCGATTTATTGCCGGGTGACATCGACTGGATCCACGACGACGAAGAACCTGCCACACTCGCAGCGCTCATGAAAGAACATCTCGCAGCCCTCATCGAATGGGCGTCTGAGGAGCGGCGACTGCCCGACATAGCCGCGCGCTTTGTAGATCCAGCGCGAGTCAGAAATGCGATCGACGCCGCGCAGCAAGCTGTTTCATTTCGGCACCTGCAGGGCGTCAGAGAAGCCGTCGCCTTCTACTACCTGACTCGCTCGCTGTAACGGACCACACCGAGCCGTTTCATTTCAGTACACAAATCCGGTTAAACATCCCGTTATTTCCACAAAATAGACATCCGACCCAAAAAATACCTTGAAGCATTGGACACAAATTGCCGATGCTTTACTCATGAGCTCTGTCACTTCTCCAGATGATCGCGGCGATGAGCGCAAACCCTGGCACTCGCCCCAGTGCGTTCAGAAGAGCTGGAAGACCCCGAGGTTGACGACGATCGAGTTTAGTGAGACGCGCGGTGGCTACAGTCTTCCCTTGCCGGAAAATTCCAGCGGTACCCGCGCTGTATCGTGAACGCTGCCCGCCCTCGCGCGGCATGCTAGATTGAGCGTGGGGTGCAGGTATACCGCGCTTTTGGCCTGACCATAGGCTCCGATCTTCCGCTTCCGGAACTGCCTGTCAGTGACGGCACACCGGACGTGTGGATTCGCCGCGCCCCCGTCGGCGACTGGCAGGGCGAAGCCACCGTGAAATACGGCGAACGCTTTCGAATCCGCGGCCATGAGTGGATGATCCGCTTCAAGCTGCTCCCCTTCGCCGCTCGGATCCGCAACGGCAATTCCATCGAATTCGAGGCCAATCCCGGGCAGGACGCGATTGCCGCCCTTCATATTCTCGGCAGTTGCACAGGGGGGTTGCTTTTCCAGCGCGGCCTCATACCACTCCACGGCAATACCACCACAAGCGATAAGGGTGTAGCTATGTTCGTTGGCCGGATCGGCGCAGGCAAATCCGCCACCACAATGGCGATGCTCCGCCGCGGCCATCACCTGGTTGCGGACGACATCAGCGCCGTCTCGATCGAAGTCGGCAAGCGCGCCGCAGGGCCATCGGTACTCCCCGGATTTCCGCGCCTCAAGCTCTGGAGAGCGAGCCTCGATCATTTCGGCTGCGATCCCGCGGAGTTTCAGCACCTCCGGCCGGGCCTCGACAAATTCCACGTCCCGGTTTCCGGCCACTTCTGCGATGAACCCCAGCCGCTGCGCGCCATCTACATTCTGCAGCCGGGAGACACGCCGGAAGTCCGCATCCGCACTCTATCCGGTCTGGCGAAACTGGAGGCGCTGCGTCCGCACCTCTACAAGCTTCGATTTCCGGACGCCATCCAGATTTTCCCGCCGCTCATGGGCAAGCTCTGCCGCCTCGTTGATCTCGTTCGGGTCAGTATCGTGGAGCGCCCGCGAGAAGGAAATTCGATCGACGCCGTTGCCGACGCGATCGAAACCGATCTCGCGTCCGACTATCGTTCGCGAAACGCCGCGAGCGTCGCGTAATTCTCCTCGCTGGCGCCGGTCACGGTGCGTCCTTCGCCCACCAGCCAGGCATGCGCGATGAAGTTGCCGTCGCGCTTCGCCATCCCGACATAAAGGGTGCTTGGAATTCCGCGCCGGCGCAGCATCCAGCGTCCGGCGAGCGCCTTTTCGAGACACATGGTCCGCCACCACGTATGCCGCGCCGCGCGTTCGAGCATGGCGCCGATTCGCGCCCCAGGTGATTGGACACCGTTCTCTGCCGGCGCCGGTTCGCCCTCGCCTGGCCCGGCAGCGGCGACTCGCGTCCCGCCCATCCGCGCAACCAGATCGCGTTCCCGTCCGAACCGGATGAGAATGCGCGCCGCGGCCAGCATGAGAATCGCCTCCGCCGCGAGCGACTTCTCGCTCCACGGCATCCGAGCGATCCCGCGCAGCCTACGCCGCCACCATCTCCATGAGTTTGGCATCGATCAACTGTCCGACAAACGCGCGCACTTCGCGCTGGCACGTCTCCGCGTCCACGTCATACTCCTCGAGGAGCTTCGCGCACGCCGCAGCGATTGTCATATTCTCATCGATCAGCAGCCGCCAGATTTGAGTGCCGATTCCATCGACGCCGTAATAAAAGCTGGTCTCGAGATTGAGAGCCACCAGCTCGTCTTCAATCTGGTTCGTGGTTACGTGGAACGGGCACGAAAAGTGCGCGTCATCGCTGAGTTGCGTCACATCCATATTCTTTCAGAAACCGGCGCGGCTGTCTCACCCGCCCAGCATCGCGAGCGCGCCTTGCAGCTCGCTGCGCGTATGGCCATCGCCGCTGGCAGTCGTCACCTCGATGCCGCGGCGGTAGAGATCCTTCGCGTCCTCGATCCGCCCCAGCTTTTCAAGCGTCTGCCCGCCGTGGAAGTACCCGGCCGCATAGTTCGGATTGTATTCGAGGAGCTTCGCGAAATGTTCGGCGGCGGATTCCAGCTCGCCGCTGTTCACGTACTCCATCGCCAGCCCGTATCGCCCGAACGCGCTCGCGGGATCCTGCTCCAACATCGACTTCAGAATGTCTGCCCGGCTGCCTGCCATCGCTACTGCTACTATAACGTCCAGCAATGGCCTGCCCGCTGTTCATTCCATCGTCTTCGCTGGGCGATCTGGTCACGATATCGGCGCCCCTCGGTGATCTCTACGGCGGCCGCTGCTCCGCCGACCCGGCAGCGGAAATCGAGCCGGAGACGTTACGCCGCTGCTGCAATATGGGATACGCGCGCCGTCATTGTGAACGGGCTGCGCAGGCAGAGGCGGACGCCGTGCGCGTGATGGTGCGCGCCGATAACGGCCGTGCGGTGGAAGTCGCCTGGGCCATCGAACGCGACCATCATCCGGTCGCGGTGGGCGTCGAAACCGTGGAAGTCATCCCCGGCGACGCGCCTCCATCCGGCCTTGCCGCCCTCGCGGCTCAGTTGCGGGCCTGCGCGGAAGCATACGTTCGTCAGACGCACGCCCGCCCCGCGCCCGCGCGTCCAAACGCGGCAGTGGCGCATCCATAAATCGGAGCACTTACGTGGAAGGACGCTTCGTCAGAGAATCGGCATCGGAATACTCAGAGCTCGCGCTTCCCAATGACGCCAACGGTCTTGGCAATCTTCTGGGCGGCAAAATCATGCACCTCGTGGATCTCGCGGGCGCAATCGCGGCCATCAAGCACGCGCGCAGCCCGGTCGTGACCGCCTCGGTTGACCACATGGATTTCATCCAGCCGGTGCACATCGGGCAGCTCGTGCGGCTGCGGGCCAGCGTGAACCGCGCTTTCCGGACTTCCATGGAAGTCGGCGTGAAAGTCTGGGTGGAAGATCTGATTCGCGGCGAAGAGCTCCACGTCTCCTCCGCGTTTCTCACGTTCGTTGCGGTGACGAAAGAAGGCGAGCGTGTTCTCGTGCCGCCCATCATTCCCGAAACCGAGGATGAGAAGCGCCGCTACGAGCGCGCCGGCGTCCGTCGAGAAGAGCGCCTCGCGCATCGCCGCAGGTCTTAAGCGCCGCGCGCGCTCATGCGCCGGAAGATGCTCGCGTGCCCCGCGAGCACACGCGCGGTTTCATCCGGATCGGGCGTCAGATCCCAGACGCCGCGCTCGTGCGAACCGCCCAGAACAATGCCATCACGCCGCGGAAACATGTAGAGCTCCGGCGGCAGAGTGGCGTAGGCCACCTCGGGCTCCGGCAGCAGAACGGTGAGCTGTCCTTTGATCGGCGTGAGCTCGTCGTCATCGAAAAGCTTCTTCGCGCCCAGGCCGGTGCAGTTCACGATCACCGGTTCCGGCAGCGCCCCGAGATCATGCGGCTCCTGAAACTCGCGCACCGCGATAGAAACCCCGGCGATCCGGAGCTCCCGCACCATCGCATCCAGATAAACCGGCGGCTCGATGAACATGGTGTCGAACCGCCGCACGTAACGAAACGGAAACGGATGGCGCCCAGGCGTCAGATCGGCGAATTCCGGCAGCATCGGAAACAACGGGGAATCGCGCGCGAAAAGACCATTGGTCGGCAGCGGCGAATCCGACATCTGAAAATTCGGCAGCCACCGAATCCCGTAATAATCGCCGGTCATCGTCTGATAGCGTCGGTACGCGAAATCCGCTGCGGTCCACAACTGCTCCTCGAACTCCGGCGTCAGGCAATCGACGTCGTACACCGTAAACGGAAACCACTGGCCGCCGGCGATATTCGACGTCGTATCGGGCGGCAGGTCTTTCGCGTAAATCGAAACACGATACCCGCGCTCCGTAAACAATCGAGCCCCGGCAAGGCCAACGGCCCCCGCGCCAACAATCGCAACTTCCCGCTGCCCTGTCTTGCGCGCCTCGAGCTCAGCCAGATGCGCAGTACCCCACGAGAGCGTGATACCCGCGCCGCCATGCCCGTAGTTATGAACAATCGTCTTCCCGCCCAGCGCTTCTGCCCGCACCACAAATCCAGACGGACGAAACGGGCGCAGCCCGGTCACCGTGCGAATCACCCGGTCCGGCGAAACGCTGACGGGATGCAGGTGTCCGGCGGTTGCGGGCAGTGGCCGCGGCATCACCGGCTTTGCAGGCTGCGGAACAGGCGCAATTTCAGCGCCCGCGCACAAGTGCGCGCCCGCACCCAGCACTCCCATCGCCGCCATCCACTGGCGGCGCGAGAGACTATTCGTCTTTGTACATGTATTTAATGTTGCTTTTGTAGACCAGGACGTTCGGTTCGCCATCGCGATTCACTTTGAGACACGAGCGGTCATACCACTCGATGCTCCCTTTCAGGACTTCACCGTCCTTGAGTGTGATCACCATAGGCGTCTTGGCCTGCATCTGCTTGACGTAGTAAAAATTCTCCGCGTTGGTCTGATCCGGCGGCGTGGGGCGCTTTTGCTGCGCCTTACGGGGCTGCTCCATCTTCTCCTTCATTTCGTTAAAAGATGGGCGGATCAGCTTGCGGTTGGGGGAGTCCACGGGATTCCTTTCACTCCATGGGAGCCGGATTGGCAGCGCGGGAAATACCAGAGCGCGCTTGAAAACTTCAGGGTTTGCTTCCGGCCTTTTCACCATAAATATCACACCGGGTTTCGCGGCTTCGCCGCCGCCCAAAAAGCGTTCTCGCACGCCATGCGGCGATATCATAATCGCTGGGAATGAAGCGCCGTACTTTCCTTCAGACGGCGGGCGCGGCGGCCGGTTTCGGCATCGAATTCAGCCCGCGAGCGTCGGCCCAGACACCGCCGACCCCCGTCACGATCGTTCTCGATTTAAAAGATCCTGTCGCCTCCTCGCCTCCCGCCAAGTGGGCCGTTACCGAGCTGTTCAACCGGCTGAAAGCGAAAGGCGTGCTCGTGCGCCTCGTGGGAACCGTGGCGGAATCCGGACGCGGCGAGATCTGCCTGATCGTGAGCGGCCCGGCGTTTACACCGCCCGCCGTTCTCCCCGCCACCGCGCGGCCTCCCGCCGCGGCGGAATCGTTCTCGATCGCGAACGCGACCGTTGACGGAAAGCGCGTCATCATCGCCGCAGGCCGGGATCCCCGCGGCATCGTCTACGCGCTGCTCGAACTCGCTGATCGCGTCGACTACGAACAATCTCTCGCCGCGGCGCTGAAGATCAAATCGCGCATCTCGGAACAGCCCGTGAACCGCATTCGCAGCGTGCTGAAACCGTTCGTCAGCGAAGTGGAAGACAAGCCCTGGTTCTACGACCGCGGCGCCTGGCGTGATTACCTGACGATGCTCGCCACGCATCGCTTCAATCGCCTCAACCTCAGCTTCGGAATCGGTTACGATTTCGTGAACGAAATCCGCGATTCCTACTTCCACTTCACCTACCCGTTTTTCCTGAACGTTCCGGGCTACAACGTCACCATCACCGCCGCGCAGCCTTTCGGCGAGAAGCCGAGACTGCTGACCGATACCGAACGCAATCGCAATCTCAGCCTCCTGCAATTCATCAGCGCCGCCGCTGCCGAACGCGGTCTCGATTTCCAACTCGGCCTCTGGACACACGCCTGGAATTTCGACGCAACCCCCAACGCCACGCACCGCATTCACGGCCTGACGAAGGCGATGCACGCGCCCTACTGCCGCGACGCGCTGCAGGCCTTGCTCGTCGCCTGTCCCGCCATTACCGGCGTGACGCTGCGCACGCACGGCGAAAGCGGCGTGCCGGAGCAGAGCTACGCGTTCTGGAAAACCGTCTTCTCCGGCATCACGGCAGCGGGACGAAAAATCGAAATCGACCAGCACGCCAAGGGCATCGATGCCGAAATGATCGCCATGGCCGAAGCCACCGGCATGCCCACCACGGTCTCGCCGAAATACTGGGCGGAGCACATGGGGCTGCCGTATC
>CAZPZE010000798.1:0-6143 GCA_964590625.1 uncultured Solibacteraceae bacterium | reverse complement strand
AAAGCGCCTTCGGAGCGCGAAGGCCTGATCCGGCTCGTGATGGAAGGGCATCTCCGCGGCATTATCGGCCAGCTCACGGTGGAAGAGATCGTGAAGCAGCCCGAAATGGTGGGCGAGCGCATGCGCTCCACCTGCGCCGATGATCTGAGCAAAATGGGGCTCGACGTCATTTCGTTCACCATCAAGGAAGTCCGCGACAAGAACGAATACATCAGCAACATGGGCCGGCCGGATATCGCGCGCATTCGCCGCGATGCGGACGTCGCAGCCGCCGAAGCCGATCGCGACACGGCGATCAAGCGTGCGGAAGCCGCGCGCGAAGCGGCTGTTGCCAAAGCGCAGGCCGATCAGGAACGCGTGCTCGCCGAGACTCTCTCGCAGGCCAAGCAGGCCGAAGCGCAGCGCGACCTCGATGTGAAGAAGGCCGACTATCTGCAAATGGTCAAGAAGCAACAGGCACAGGCGGATAAGGCTTACGAGATTCAGACCAATATCATGCAGCAGCAGGTCCGCGCGGAAGAAGTGACTATCCGCCAGATCGAGAAAGAGCATGAAGTCAAGGTGCAGGAAGCCGAAATTCAGCGCCGTGATCGCGAGCTTACGTCGACTGTTGCGAAATCCGCCGAGTTCGAACGCCAGCGCATCGAGACGCTCGCGACCGCTGAACGCCAGCGCCGCATCATGGAAGCCGAAGGCGCAGCCGCCGCTATTCGCGCGCAGGGTGAAGCTGAAGCCGAAATCATCCTGAAGAAAGGTGAAGCGGAGGCGAAGGCAATGAACGTCAAAGCCGAGGCCTACCAGGAATATAACCAGGCTGCGATTGCCGACAAACTCATCACCATGCTGCCGGAAGTGGTGAAATCGCTGGCGTCGCCGCTCTCGAACGTTGACAGGATCACGATCGTCTCGACCGGCGCGAACGATTCTACAGGAATGCACCAGATCACCGGTGATCTCACAAAAGTCGCAGCGCAGATTCCGGCGCTCTTCGAAACACTTTCCGGCATGCCGCTCAACGACCTTCTGGCCCGCGTCCGCATGATTGGCGACAAGGGGCCGAAGCCAGACAGCGGCGGCTCCGGTGACAAGACACAGGCCGCAACCGCATAAATAGAGGAGTACATCATGGCTTTATTGGAACGTGTGGCAACGCTGGTCCGGGCCAATCTGAACGACCTTCTCGATAAGGCCGAAGATCCGGAGAAAATGATCAAACAGATCATCCTCGATATGGAGAACCAGTTGCTCCAGGTCAAAACTCAGGTCGCGATTTCGATTGCCGACCAGCATGTTCTGGAAAAAAAGCAGAAAGAGAACGAGGAGTCCGATCAGCAATGGATGCGGCGCTCCGAACTGGCGATCGACAAGAACGACGACGAACTGGCGCGCGCTGCAATCGAGCGCGCGCTCAGCTGCCGGAACACGGCGGTCAGCTTCCGGCAGCAGGTGGAAGATCAGAAGATCCAGGTCGAAACGCTGCGCCAGGCGCTGATCCGCCTGCAGCAGAAGCTGGAGGAAGCGAAAGCGAAAAGCGATATGCTGATCGCACAGCACCGGCGCTCGCGCGCGTTGGGCAAGGCGAATGACGCGGGGCGAGCGATCGGCGACGGATCGAAGGCCGCGGCTTTCGATCGCATGAAGAATAAGGTGCAGCACACCGAAGCCAGAACCCAGGCGTCTTCCGGGTTGCTCGCGGACGATGTGAACGGCCGCTTCGCCGCTCTTGAAAAAGAGGATGAAGTGAGCCGTCTGCTGGCCGAGCTGAAGGCGAAACGGAAGTAGCTCCATGTCATCCCCGGCCAGCGCATCATTTACTGTTTCGTACGACTCGGCGGCGAAGACCATTTCGATCGCGGTGTGCGTCATGTTCTTCGTCCTCGGGCTGGCAACCGCAAGCATCGCCGTCGGAATCGTCTTCGCATTGATTCTGGCCGCATCGTTCGCGTGGTCGCCGACGGGCTATTCGATCGAGGACGGATTTCTGTCCGTCCATCGCGTGATTGGCAATGTGCGGATTCCGCTTGCGTCGGTCCGCGACGTGAGAATCGCTGTGCGCGAAGATCTGCAGGGAACGCTGCGCGTCTTCGGCAGCGGCGGTCTGTTCGGCTACTACGGCGTTTTCCGCTCCTCGAAGCTGGGGAAGAGCACGTGGTTCATGACGCGGCACAGCCATGCGGTTGTCGTGGTGACGACCGCCGGAACATACCTGTTCAGCCCGGACGATGTGGATGGTTTCATCGCATGGATTCGTCCGTCCGGCTGCGGACCCGTTGCCCGATTCACGCCGGCCCCCGCGCCATCGTCTCGTCCCGCGGCCGCGTGGATTGCGGCAGCCATCGTCGCCGCGGCCACTACGCTTGCGATCGGAACTCTGTTCTACTCGCCGGGCCTGCCGGAGTACACACTGACCCGAACCTCGCTCGCGATTCGCGATCGTTTCTATCCGATTACGCTGGGCGCGAAGAACATCGATCTGAGTCATGCGCGGGTGATCGACGTCACGTCCGACCCCGACTGGACGCCGGTTACGCGCACCAACGGATTCAGTAACGCACACTATCATTCGGGCTTCTTCCGCGTGGCCAGCGGCGCGGAAGTCCGGATGTATCGCGGCGACAGTACAAAAGTCGTTCTACTGCCGTCGAGAAATGGCGACGATCCGGTGCTTCTCGAAACTCGCGAGCCTTCGCGGTTCCTCGATGAACTACGACAGAAGTGGGGTGCCGGAACAGGTTGACACGCAGGTAGTGCCATTCGAAAATGAGGGAACTCCGGGAGGGGCGATGAAGTTCCTGATTTTCCTGCTGGTGGGTGGTACCGCCTGCGCGCAGGTGACTTTCGAAGCGGCCACCATCGATCCGGTCGAGATGACGCTTGCCCAGGCGATCGGCGGACGATCGAGCGTGACCATCGACGACTCGTTCGCGACGTTTCGCGGCCAATCGCCGGTCCAGCTGATCCAGCGCGCCTACGGAGTTCTGGCGGATCAGATCATCAACCTTCCGGATTCGAGCCGCGGCGTCAATTTCGACATTCGCGCGAAAATTCCCGCCGGTGTTTCGAAGGATCAGGTTCCCGAAATGCTGCAGGCGCTGCTGGCGGAGCGATTCAAGCTCGTGGTGCACCGCCAGGAGGAGCAGCGGAAGTTATACCAGCTGACTGTCGCGCCGGGCGGCACGAAGAAGATGCAGCGGATGGAGGGCGCGGGTCCGGGCCGGTGCCCGCTGCAGGACGGCCATCGTATCTGCGCCGCGGAATCCATGGCGGAACTGGCCACCATGATGACCAACCTTCGCACACTGGCGCTGGCTGCCGCCAAAGCTCCCGCCGCTGCTGCTTCCGGGCTCGCCGAAATGGCCGCCAACGCTCCGAGGGATTTCCTGGTGGATCGTCCGGTGATCGATAAGACCGGCCTCGAAGGCCGCTTCGAATTTCCGTTTGATTACGGACCGGTTCCGGGTTCCCCGGACCTGCCGCCTATCCGCATTGTGGATTCGCTCAACGCGCTCGGGTTGAAACTCGTGCCGGTGACCAGCGCCGTCCAGACAGTGGTGATCGACCACATTGAGCGGATGCCGACGGCAAACTGATCGTGAATCACTGTGCTGCGTATTTCGCATAATCCTGATCGAGTTCCTGCGCCATCGCCTGACAGAGCACAAGCTGCATTCGATAGGCATTCAGCCTATCCTGAAGGTTTGCAAATCTGAGGGGCGTGTTGCCGCCGCGGTGTCATAAGCGGCCCGGCGCAGGGCCGCGAAGGAGAGATTCAGGTGCATTTCCCTCGACGGGCTCTGCTTGGGTGAACTCAGAACTGTCCTCACCGCGGCTATCGGCTTCTCTTGTCCTTTCAGCCGCTCCATGTGCTTTTACAGCATCGCGCTGTTGGCGCCGACTTCGTGCAGGATGCTTTCCCTTGCCTCCGCCACCTGCTGATGATGATGCGCGGCCGTCACTGCCAGCTCCAGCCCAATGCGATCAGCAGTCGGATCGTGATCGTCAGCAGATGAAAGAGGACGCCTTTGAATGTCTGAATCGGCGAATGCGGAGGATGGATGTCCATCCTCCGCATTCCACAAATCGCGCTACCGCACAGTAAGTTGCACGGGCGCGGCCGACGATCCGACGTCGGGAGCGTAATATTCGTAGACTCTGGCCTGGAATGTATGCGCTTTGACCGGATACTTCGCGCGCAGCCGGTAAGTCAGCGATAACCTGCCGTTCGCCGGGATCGAATCGAAGTAGAGAATCGCCTGTGTCGCGGTGATGCTGAATTTCTCCAGGTGTCCTCCACCGCGCGCCGCCGGCTTTTCGCGATAGTTATCGAGATCTTCGGTCAGCAGATCGAATCCCGGAGGTATCCCGAGATCCACCATCACCATGTTGGCCGAGCCGGGCAGATTGTTGCGAACGGTGGCGGTCGCTGTGGCGATTTGATTCGTGGCGAGCGTCGTGCGATCGTACTTCACGTCGATCGACAGCGGTTCCTGCGGGGCCTTTTCGTTCCACGGCGTGAAATAGCGCCCGGCCACCTGGTACGCCATGCTGCCCTGGCCGTTGAAGCGGACTTCCACTTCATTGCGTTCCTGCAGGCGCGCGGCGGGGAATACGAACTGATGCAGCAGATCGTTATTCTCCGCATTCAGCGTGAGGTGCTCCATCGGATTTCCGTTCAGCAGCACTTCCACCGTTCCGTTCGCTGTCGCGCCGCCTTTCTCTTCCGAAAGCAGCAGCGCGCGCAGCGCCATGATGGTGGCCTGCGTGCTGCCCCATGTTCCGGAGCTGTCTTTCTTCGAAACGATATAGTTGAGCGCTTTCGCGGCGACAGCGGAATCGCTGCCGCTCTTCAGCAGCGCCTGCACCGCAAGTCCCGTCGTCTCGACAGACGCGCTCATGCCGGTCGCGTACATGCTGGTTTCGGGCGCGCTCCACCAGACGCGATCGCCTTCCTCGCTGCGCGCATCCAGCAGGCGCTGCGTCACGTCGTCCCGGAACGCCGCGTCGTTTCCATCCGCGGCGAAGTTTGCCAGAACGGCCAGCGTGTAAGCATCCGGCTTCGAATTCATGCTCATCCGCAGGCGTTCTTCGAGGTAGCGCTTCGCATTACCTACCGCCGGTCCCTGGTATCCCGTGTTTTCGAGCGCCCACGCCACGTAAGCCGTGATTCGCAGAACGTCAGTGTTGAAACGGTTCGTGGCGCCTTCGTTGATGAAGGAAGTATCCGGATTCCAGCTTCCGTCCGGCTTCTGCTGGCTCGCAAGCCATTGCTGCGTTCTCTGAATCAGCTTCGGGTCAACGTCATGCACCTTCGACATGTCGCTGAATTCCATCAGCCCGTACGACGTCAGGATTTTGTTCGCCGGCGCCTGTCCGAACCAGGAGAAGCCGCCGCCGGGCACTTCGAACGTGACCAGCCGTTGATAGCCGCTTGCGATGTAGC
This sequence comes from uncultured Solibacteraceae bacterium, assembly GCA_964590625.1. GTDB lineage: Bacteria > Acidobacteriota > Terriglobia > Bryobacterales > Bryobacteraceae > BOG-234. The sequence continues at coordinate 703 of CAZPZE010000798.1, read as the reverse complement.
CTTCGGCCTTCGCCGCGATTTCGGGCGTTGCCTTCTTCGTGCGCTTCATGTAGCCGAGCGCGAGGATGTTCGGATATGTGCTGGAAGAGGTCTGCTCGAAGCAGCCATAAGGCATCCGCAGCAGGCTGTCCATCCCTTCCACCACCTGGCTCAGCGGCCCCGGATAGAGCCGCACGAAAATCGTCTGCGAATCCGGAATGGTGGCTGCCGGAAAAGCGACCGTACGCCGGATGGAGCTGTCCAGCCGGCCGTTGAACGCGACACTCTGCTCGCGTCCGTTCGGAACCACTTCGATTTCCCGCACCACGATGTCGGCGCGTTTCGAATCACCGGTCATCTCCGCGCGCAGCGTCAGCTTGAAATGGCCGATGCGGTTCGCGGTGATGGGGAACTGCGCTGAGCCCACACGACCAGCTTCCACGGGAACGCTCTTCGCGTCTGCGTTGTCCTCCGCGGAAAACCAATCTGCTTTTTCCAGCCGGACCCGCACGTCGCCGCGAGAGCCTGTGTAGTTGTAAATCGCGACGGGGATGGAGACTTCATCGCCCTGCGTGAGCGTGACCGGAAGATCCATTTCGGTGAAAAAATCCTGGAAGACTTTCAGGCTGGAACTGCCGCTGCCGAGCGCGCCCGTTTTGGTGGAGGCCAGCATCGCCATGCGCCAGGTCGTGATGCTGTCCGCGATCGGGATTGTGATGCTCGC
>CAZPZE010000797.1:0-3215 GCA_964590625.1 uncultured Solibacteraceae bacterium | reverse complement strand
GAAGATTGTGTCCGATGAGAAGTACGGCGAGATTCTGGGCGTTCATATCATCGGACCGGAGGCGTTCGAGCTGATTTCGGAAGCGGTGGCCGCGATGGAAGCGGAAGCGACGGTGGAGACGATGATGAACACGATCCACGCGCATCCCACAATCTACGAAGCTCTGGGAGAGGCGTTCAATAACGTGTACGGCCTCGCAATCAACGTTTAAAAAGTGGCGCTTCGACCCTGCATTGTCCGCGACCTGGGCCGCATGCGTTATGCGGAGGCGCTCTCCATTCAGGAGGGCCTCGCCGCAGAGCGCAAGAGCGGGCAGGGAACGGACCATCTCCTGTTTGTGGAACATCCGCATGTTGTGACCATTGGACGCAATGGGCGGGAAGGGAATGTGCTCGCTCCGGCGGCGATGCGGCAGGAGAAGGGAATCGAACTTTTCGAATGCGACCGCGGCGGGGACGTGACCTATCATGGGCCCGGGCAAGTGGTCGCTTATCCGATCATGGATCTGAAGGAGTGGAAACGCGACGTGGGCGCTTTCGTCCGCACCGTGGAACAGACCGTCATTGATACGCTGGAAGAGTTTGGCATCCGGTCGTATCGCGTGCCCGGTCTGGCTGGTGTGTGGACCGATCAGGGCGGCGCGGAGTCGAAGATCGCGGCGATTGGCGTTCATCTGAGCCGCTGGGTTTCGACGCATGGCTGGGCGCTGAATGTGAAAACGGATTTGCGCTACTTCGACTACATTGTTCCGTGCGGGTTGACGAAGCCGGTGACGTCGATGGAGCGGCTTGGAGTGCCGGCTGACCCGGAGGATGTGAAGCGCGCGCTGGCGCAGCACTTCGGGCGGCTGTTCGAATTTGAGATGCGGGCGGAGATGCCCGAATTCACTGGAGCTTTGAGATGACAGACGTTGTGATGCCCCAGATGGGCGAAAGTATCGTCGAAGGAACGCTGACGAAGTGGGTGAAGAAGGTCGGGGAGAAGGTGAACGCGGATGAGCCACTGTTCGAAATCTCGACCGATAAGGTGGACACGGAAATCCCTTCGCCCGCGTCGGGCGTGCTGACCGAAATTCTGGTGCAGGAAGGCCAGACGGTTCAGGTGAACGCTGTGGTCGCGCGGATTGGTGATGGCGCGGGCGGCGGCGCCCCGGCGCCGGCTGCGAAGACGGAAGCTCCAAAGGCCGAAGCTCCGAAGGCGGAGGCTCCGAAGAAAGAGCCGGATACCGTAGTGGAACCTGTTGCGGTGAAGAGCGCGCCTGCTCCGGCTGCGCCGGCTCCGGCCGCTGCGTCGGCGGGTCCTTCGGGTCCGCTGTCCCCGCTTGTCCGGCGCATGGCGCGTGAGAACAACATCGATCTGGCGAGGGTGAAGGGCACTGGCGCCGGTGGACGAATCACGAAGGAAGACGTCGAGGCATTCATGAAGGGCGGCGCTCCGGCTGCTGCTCCGGCCGCCACGCCTGCGGCTGCTGCGCCTGCTCCTGCGCCCGCGCCGAAGTTCAGCTTCGATGGCGCGAAGACGCGCGTGGAACCGATGACCACGATTCGGCAGAAGATCGCCGAGCATATGGTGATGAGCAAGCGCGTTTCGGCGCACGTCACTACTGTGCACCGCGTCGACATGACGAAGGTGGCGAAGATGCGGGCGAAGCACAAGGATGCGTTCGCGGCGCGCCATGGTATATCGCTCACGTTCCTGTCCTTCGTGACGCGCGCGGCGGCGATGGCGCTTGGGGAATACCCGATCTTCAATTCGTCAATCGACGGAACGAATATCGTTTATCACCGGGACATCAACATCGGGATTGCGGTGGCGCTCGATGGCGGGCTCATCGTACCCGTGATCAAATCGGCGGATGAGAAGAATGTGACTGGGCTGCAGAAGTCGATTGTGGATCTGGCGGGCCGCGCGCGTTCGAAGCAGTTGAAGCCGGATGACATTGCGGGCGGGACGTTCTCGATCACGAATTTCGGCAGCTTCGGCAGCGTGTTCGCGACGCCGGTGATCAATCAGCCGCAGGTGGCGATCCTGGGCGTCGGCGCGGTGGAGAAGGTGCCGGCGATTGTGGATGACATGATTGCGATCCGGTCGCAGGCGTTTCTGGCGCTGACGTTCGATCATCGGCTGATCGATGGAGCGCTGGCGGATCAGTTCACCGGACGGGTGAAGGCGATTCTCGAGGGCTGGACGGAGGAAATCGTTTAGACGATTCATCTCTGGGTCGCCCGGAAAGACAATGCCTCTTGGCTTGCGTACAAGCGCGGTGGGTCTGCTCGTCGTTCTGTGCGCGAGCGTGTCGTGTAACAGATCTTCGGAGCCGTTCCAGCCCGGGGATGCGGATATTCCGGGGCAATTCCAGGTCGACGGCCGGCGATACATTCTGAGTCAGAAGGATCCTGGGATCGTCCGTGACGACTCCAGTCGCTACATGAATGATGGAGGTTCGCGAACCTTTGATTTCCGTGGCACGACTGTCGATCGCGATCTCTTCGCCGGGAGACGGGATCTGTTCGACAACCTTGGACCCGATGAGCAGCGAGAGCTGGGGGATATTGCCGAGGGTGCCCTTGAGTCTATTCGGCAGGCGGAGAAGCAACGGCCGCTTTCCGATCTATACCAGAGGCATCGGCAGATCTTTACTGCTTTTGTCCGACATTTCCCGCCAAATCGGCCGATGCCTGTTAGGTGATGATTCGGTCAGGAGTGCAAACCTGACCCAACCAGCGCCTTCACCGTTACGAGGAGTGATGTGACGGCTCCGCCCACGAAAACGAGCTCGTCCAATATCGGCCGCAGGAGAGTGGCGACGTTGACGAGTTGTGCCGGATCAGTTCGCCGCATGCAGTTCCTGCAGGCGTCGATGGAGCTCCGCTTCAGCCAGCTTTCTCTCGCGAACGCGGCCGTCGCGCAGGATATCGGCGAGGGTGAGCAGTTCGTAGAATTTTCTGTCACGCAGAGCGGCCGCAGGCGCTGTTTTGTAAAGAGGCGCTAAGGCGATACCTCGCTGTTTTCCGTCCGGATACGGCCAGACTGGAGTGGGGTCAGTATTGCGGGTCAGTAGCTGGCGCATCGGCGGGGCGCCGTACGATGTGGGGACGCCGCGGGTGAGTTCACCCCGTTCAGCGGGAAATACGTAGCGCAGACCATGAATCAGGAACGCTTCCATTGCGGCGAGATTTGGGCGTTCGTCGAGCATGGGGCCATGAAGCAATCCG
>CAZPZE010000796.1:0-7382 GCA_964590625.1 uncultured Solibacteraceae bacterium | reverse complement strand
AGGCCGGCCAGTTTCGCCTCGTCGGTGATTAAGAGCTCGAAAGCGTTGGTCGAATCGAGAACGTTTTCGGCGAATTTGGTGGTGGATTTGGACAATTCCACGTCGATTTCGGCGAGGCGGTTCTTGCCGGCGGCATCCAGTTCCGCGCCGCTGCGGCGGAAGGAATCGAGAGTTTTGGTGAGGAAGCGTTTTTTCGTGCCGGTGAGGGATTTTGCTTCACCGGTGTCCGCGTAGCGGCGCAATTGCTTCCAGAGGCCCTCATGGAGGGGGATTCGGGAGAAGAATTCGCTGGTCTCGGGCTCAACCTCGTTCCAGGCGGCGCGCATGGCCGGGGATGTTGCGACGGCTTCGAGGTGACGGACGATTCCGATGGCGTAGCCGAGGGGCTCGGTGGCCTGTTCGAGCGCCAGCATGGTATTGGCGAACGTTCTCTCCGATTCATCCGCGGCGATGGCGTCGATGCTGGCCTGCGCGCCGGCCAGAAGCTGGCGGATTGCCGGTACGACATGCTCCGGCTGAACCTGATCGAAAGGGATTGCAAATTCAATAGAAAGAAGGGGATTATCGGACATTCTATCGCCGAAGCACCGGAAGGGTTATACGCCATATTACCACTCCGGCCGCTGTGAATATCTACAATTTAATGCACCCAGGATGTGCCTAAAGTTACCCGCACAAACCGCCGATAAGCTATCAGCCGGATACCCGCCGTCGGGTGCGGGTGCGGATATCGAGGAGCACCGCCATGCGTTGCCTATCCACCAAATGTTGCCTGGCGGCGGCCGGCATCCTCGCGGCGGCTGCGATGGCACAGACAACGGGCGGAGTATTTCGCGGCGAAGTTCGCGACGCATCGGGCGCGGCGGTTCCGAGTGCCCGAATTGAGTTTCATTCGACGGCGACCGGCCTCACGGTGGTGGCTGAATCGAACGGCCAGGGCCTCTATGTCTCACCGGACCTGATACCGGGGCAGTGGACGCTGAGCGCGGGGCGGCGCGGTTTCCAGACGGAAGTGGCCGGGCCCATTCTGCTCGAAGTGAACCAGACGGTCCGGGTGGATTTTGGGCTTCGCGTGGGGCAGCAGTCCGAATCGATGCGGGTGGAAGCAACGGCCGGTCAGATGCCTGGCGCGGAGAGCGCGGAGCTATCCCAGGTGATCGGCGCTAAAGAAGTAGAGGAGATGCCGCTGAACGGGCGGTCGTGGCAGCAGCTGATCTTTCTGAGCGGGGGCGTGAATCCGGGTGCGCCGGGGGAGAGCGGATCGCCCTATCCCGTGAATGTGTATGGACAGCGAACGAAGGGCAATCTCTTTCTGGCTGACGGCGTTTCGGTGACCTCATCGGCGCTGGGGCGGGGCAACAGCTTCAACATGCCGCTCGAGGCAGTACAGGAGTTCTCGGTACAGTCGGGCGCCTATTCGGCGGAGTTTGGCGACGTGGCAGGAGCCGTGATCAACGTGCAATCGAAATCGGGTACGAATGACTGGCACGGGTCATTATTCGAGTTCTTCCGGAATGACCGGCTGGACGCTGCCGATTTCTTTTCGAATGCCACCGGACAGCCGCGCAATCCGCTCCGTTACAACCAGTTCGGGGGATCGCTCGGCGGTCCGCTGCGCCGGGGACGAACGCTGTTTTTCGCCGATTACCAGGGGTCGCCGGTGCACAATTCCTCGCCGATGGTTGTCAGCCTGCCGACAGCCGCGCAGCGCGGGGGCGATTTCTCGGCTCAGGCCACGCCAATCTACAATCCGTTCGCCCCGTCTCCGGCGCGGCCTCCGTTTGCGGGGAACGTGATTCCTCCGAGCCTGATGGATCCGGCCGCGGCGGCAATCAGCGCGGCACTGCCGTTTCCCAATCAGTTCAGCGCGGCCGGCCAGCCGCTGGCCTTCAACAATTACGCGGTGACGCGGGTGAGTACTTCCACGGTCCATTCTTTCGATGTGCGGATCGATCATCAGTTCTCGGAGGCGAACTCGGCTTTTCTGCGGTATTCGTTTCAGAACACGGATGCCGGCGTGCCCTCTCTGTTCGGGCCACCGCTCGGGGGCTCGCTCACGGGGGCGGGGGGGACCCGGGCGCGGCTGCAGAGCGTGGCGCTCGGAGATATCTATCAGTTCTCGCCTTCCCTGTTCAGTGAGTTGCGGGCGGGGGTGAACCGGCAGACCACGTTCCTGACCCAGGAAGACTACGGGCAGAATCTCTCGGCGCACTTTGGCATTCCGGGCATCAATATCAGTCCGCAGACTTCGGGACTCTCCAATCTCCTGATCGCGGGTCTGTTCGATATCGGGGACAGCCTGCTGACGCCGCTCTCGCTCGCCACGACGGACGAGAATCTGAGCGAAAAGGTCTCCTGGGCGCGAGGACATCAGGTGTTTCGCGCGGGCGTCGATTACCAGCGCGGCCTCGGCAGCACGGGATATCTCGTGTACGGCCGCGGCTTATACACCTTTCTCAATCTCTCGACGAGTTCTCTTGCGGGTCCGCCGGGCGGCAACGCTTATGCGAGTTTTCTGACCGGCGCGCCGTATCAAGTGCTGCGCGATCAGTTCTCGCCCGGCATGGCCGGTCTGCTTTCCTGGCGATACGGTCTTTTCGCGCAGGATGACATCCGGCTCAGCCCGCACCTGACCGTCAACCTGGGGATTCGCTATGACGTGATGCCCTATCCCCGCGAGATGCACAACCGGATTTCGAATTTCGACCCGACTTCCGGGAGGATTTTGATCGCCGGGCAGGGTACGGACGAGCGGCTGGTGCGAACCGACTACGGCGATCTGGCGCCGCGCATCGGGCTCGCCTGGGCGTTGGGCGGCGGGGCGTCGACTGTGCTGCGCACGGGGTATGGCGTGAGCTATGCCGATCCTTACGGTAGCGCGGGCATTCTAAACAGCAACGAATTCAACGCGCCGTTTTATTACGTCAGCAACGTCACGATTTTTCCTTTTACCGCGCCGACGGTGCGTCTGAGCGGGGGGCCGCCGCCGCTCGTGCCGCCCTCGGTGACGGCGCCTTCCGGCAATCAGCGGTATCTCGATCCTGCCGCCCGCAACCCGTTCTCGCGGACCTGGAGTCTGGAAATCCAGCACGCGATCAGCAGCTCTTCGCTTTTTTCGATTGCTTATGTGGGAGTGTCGGGCAATCGTCTTCTGATGGCGTCGAACATCAACGCGGCCCAGCCAGGGGCGACGGCGCCCGCGCCGCGGCGGCCTTACGGCGCGGCGATCGCCGAAGTCCGCGAGCTCTCGAATACGGCGAACTCGATCTATCACGGACTGGAAGCCCGCTTCGAACGGCGCTTCACGCGCGGGTTCAATCTGCAGGGTTCCTGGACGTGGTCGAAATCGCTCGACGATCAGAGCAACGGGACCGACAATGTAGCGGCGAGCGGGCAGTATCCGCAGGACCCGCTGCATCCGGAGCTCGACCGCGGGCTTTCGAGCTTTGACCGCTCGCAGGTTCTGGTGGCCAGCGCCGTCTGGGAAATTCCATTTCGCCGCGATGGCTGGCGTGTGCTGCGCGCGGCGGCGGCAGGCTGGCAGCTCAGCGGCATCCTGACGGTGGAAACCGGCCCGCCCTTCAGCGTTCTGATGGCGTGCGCGGATGTGAATGCGGACGGCAACAATTGCCGTCCCAATCGCCTCGCCAGCGGCGCGCTTCCGGATAACCGGCAGTCGATCGCGAAGTGGTTCGACACCGCGGCGTTCGCGATTCCCTCGCCCCGGGCGTGGGGCAATGCGGGACGCAACATTCTGCGCGGGCCCGGCAATGTCAATCTCGATTTCGGGATTGCGCGCTCCATCGCGCTGGCTCCGGACTCGGGGAAGCGCCGGCTGCAACTGCGCGGTGAATTCTTTAACGCTCTGAACCACGCCAATTTCGGGCTTCCGCAGGCATCCATCGATTCGCCCGCATTTGGCTCCATCACCAATTCCGCTCCCGCGCGCCAGATTCAACTGGGAGCGCGGCTCGAGTTCTGATTATGCCGAAGCCAAAACTATCCAGATTGGTCCGCTATTCCATCCCGTTCGGCGCGATTGCCGTCTCGCTTGTGGTGCAGTTCGCCATGACAAAGGCTTTGCCGAAGGGGTTCGATTTCCCGTATCCGTTCCTCTACCTGATCGCGGTGTTTCTGACGGCCTGGTTCGGCGGGATCTGGCCCGGTGTGATCGGCTGCCTCATCACGATGCTGGGGCTTCCGCTGGCCGGCGGGCACGGGTTGGCTTTGACGCCGGCGGACTACACGCGGCTCGGCGTGTTTCTGATCATCTCGGTGGGGATCAGCCGGATGGCGAACTCGCAGCGGCATGCGCAGGATCTGCTTTCCGATGCGAACGATGTTTTGACCGGCACGAATGCGGAGCTGGATAAGAGTGTGCAGGGCGGGCGGGAAGAGCTTGCCCATGCGGTGGAAGAGTTGTGGGCCGAGGTGCTGCGGCGGAAAGAATCCGAGGAAAAGGTGCAGAAGCAGCTGGGGCGGATGAGCCTGCTCGATCACATCACGCGGGCGATCGGGGAGCGCCAGGATCTCAGCAGCATATTTCAGGTGGTGATCCGGACGCTTGAAGACAGCCTGCCGATCGATTTCGGCTGCGTGTGTCTGTATGACCCGGAGGCGGAGGCGCTGACGGTCACCTGCGTAGGGGTGCGGAGCCAGACGCTCGCGCTCGATCTCGCGCTGACCGAGCAATCGCGAATCTCGGCGGATCAGAACGGACTGATGCGCTGCGTGAACGGGCAGGTGGTTTACGAGCCGGATATCCGGGAGATCAATCTTCCATTTCCCAGGCGGTTGACTCAGGGAGGACTCGGGTGCGTGGTGGCGGCGCCGCTCCGCTCGGAAAGCAAGATTTTCGGCATTCTGGTGGCGGCGCGGAGACAGCCGGAATCATTCAGCAGCGGTGACTGCGAATTCCTCCGGCAGCTCAGCGAACACGTGGCGGTGGCGGCGCATCAGGCGCAGATGTACACCGCGCTGCAGCAGGCATACGAAGATCTTCGCCGCACGCAGCAGGCGGTGATGGAGCAGGAACGGCTGCGGGTTCTCGGGCAGATGGCGAGCGGCATCGCGCATGACATTAATAACGCGCTTTCGCCGGTCGCTCTTTATACGGAATCGCTGCTCGAGCGTGAGCCGAATCTGAGCGCGCGGACGCGCGCCTATCTCGAAACCACGCAGCGCGCGATCAGCGACGTGACGCAGACGGTGGGGCGCATGCGCGAATTCTGCCGGAAGCGCGAGCCGCAACTGATGCTGGCTCCGGTGGATCTGAACGCTCTGGTCAAGCAGGTGATGGAGCTCACCCGCTCCCACTGGAGCGATCTGCCGCTTCAGCGCGGGATCGTGATCCGGATGCGGACCGAGCTGGAGGCGAATCTCCCGCCGGTACCCGGCATCGAGAGCGAAATCCGGGAGGCGCTGACCAATCTGGTCTTCAACTCTGTGGACGCGATGCCGGCGGGCGGGCCGCTTGTTCTGCGGACCTGGAGTTCGTCTTCGCCGCACCGTATCCATGTCGAAGTGCAGGATTCCGGGATCGGCATGGACTCAGAGACGCGCCGCCGCTGTCTCGAACCGTTCTTCACGACGAAGGGCGAACGCGGCACCGGCCTTGGGTTGGCGATGGTGTATGGGGTTGCCCAGCGGCAGAACGCCGAACTCGCGATCGACAGCATACCGGGGAAGGGTACCACGTTCGGCCTCGCGTTCAAACCCGCGCCGATGCCCGCGGGTGCGTCGGCGATTGCGCGGCCTTATGTTCCGCTGTCCCGGCTGCATATCCTGCTGGTGGATGACGATCCGCTGATCATCCGGTCACTGCAGGCCATTCTCGAAGAGGATGGACACGCGGTGACGACGGCTACTGGCGGCCAGGAAGGTATCGATATTCTGAAGGCCTCGGTGAAGAGGGACGAGCGATTTGCCGCCGTCATCACCGATCTCGGTATGCCCTACGTGGACGGCCGGAAGGTGGCCAATGCGGTGAAGGCGACATGCCAGGAGACGCCCGTTATCCTGCTCACCGGCTGGGGCCAGCGTCTGGTGGAAGACGAAGATATTCCAGAAAACGTCGACCGCGTTCTGAACAAGCCTCCGAAGCTGCACCAGCTTCGTTCGGCTCTGGCGGAACTGGTGCCGTTGGCAGCGGCCTGAGCCTTGTCCGGGACTCCGCACATGCCGGCAGATCCGCTCGCCACGCTGCTGATTGTGGATGACGAGGCGGCGCATACAAAAGCGCTTCAGGATACGCTCGAAGACGAGGGGTATCGCGTCACCGGCCTGACCTCGCCCACGAAGGCGCTCGAAGCGCTGCGGGCGAACGCTTTCGACCTGGTGCTGACGGATCTTATGATGCCGGAGATGGACGGGATCGCGTTTCTGCGCGAGGCGCTGGCTATCGATCCGTGCATCGCCGCCATCGTCATGACCGGACACGGCACTCTCGATACGGCCGTGCAGGCGATGCAGGCCGGGGCGCTCGACTACATCACCAAGCCGTTCCGGCTGAGCATCGTACTGCCGGTTCTCGCGCGATCGCTCGCGGTGCGGCGAGTGCGGACGGAAAACATCGAGCTCCAGCAGGCGGTCGGGATGTATGAGCTGAGCAAGGCGATGAGTACGGCGCTCGATTTTGATGCTGTGCTTCGCAAAGTGAATGAAGCCGCGGCTGCGCAGAATGGGGTGCGCGCAGCGTCCGTTCAGCTTGCGCATGGCGCGGCCGATGCCGTTCCGGAAGCCTGTGACCTCTCGGTCCCGATGAATGTGAGCGGATATCTGGTCGGCTTTCTGAATTTCCATTTCGAAAACCCGCGGCGTGCGGTTTCGAATGGCCAGATGAAAGCTCTGCGGATTCTGGCGAGCGCTGCCGCGTCCGCGCTCGAAGCGACGTCACTCATCGCGAAAGTGCGCGCCGCCGATCAGCAGTACCGGCGGCTCACGGAGAACGCTCCGGACATCATTTTCCGGTGGGACTTCGATCCCGGGCCGCGCCTCGCGTATGTCAATCGGGCCATCACGGTTTCCACCGGATACTCCCCGGACGAACTCTATGCCGACCGCAATCTGATTTTCCGCATCATTCATCCGGACGATTTTCCGCATCTCGAGGCGGTGCTGAGCGGGGAGCGCGAGAATCGCGGCGTCCTGCGCCTTCGCTGTTTTCACCGTACGGGGAATATCGTGTGGCTGGAGCAGCGCTCGATGCCGGTGCGTGACGCGCAGGGCAGCCTCACCGCGATCGAAGCGATTGCGCGCGACGTCACGGAGCGCAAGATGCTCGAAGAGCGGCTCGATCGACGGACGGCGGAGATCCGGCGGTCACTGATCGAAAAAACGGCGCTGCTGAAGGAAGTTCACCATCGCGTGAAGAACAATCTCCA
>CAZPZE010000795.1:0-2065 GCA_964590625.1 uncultured Solibacteraceae bacterium | reverse complement strand
TCGACTTCGGTTGCGATCGCGATCATCGCCTCCACGAACTGGTCGAGTTCGAGTTTCGATTCGGTCTCCGTCGGCTCGATCATCAGCGCGCCGTGGACGATCAGCGGGAAGCTGACGGTGTAGGGGTGGAAGCCGTAATCGATGAGGCGCTTCGCCATCTCGCCCGTACGAACGCCCTTTGCCGCCTGGCGATCGTCGCTGAAGACGACTTCGTGCATGTTGGGGCGGTCGTAGGGGAGATCGAAATACGGCCGCAGTTTGTGGCGAATATAGTTCGCGTTCAGGACGGCGTCGATCGTGGCGTTGCGGAGGCCGGGGCCGCCGTGGGCGTAGATGTAGGCGAGGGCACGGACCAGCACGCCGAAATTGCCGTAGAACGCGCGCACGCGACCGATGGACTGCGAACGGTCGTAATCCCAGGTCCAGAGATCGCCTTTCCGCGCGAGGCGCGGCACCGGGAGGAACGGTTCGAGATGCTTCTTCACCGCGACGGGTCCGCTGCCGGGTCCGCCGCCGCCGTGCGGCGTGGAGAAGGTCTTGTGCAGATTCAGGTGCATCACGTCGATGCCGAAATCGCCGGGCCGCGCGATGCCGACGAGGGCATTCATGTTGGCGCCATCCATGTAGACCATGGCGCCTTTGGAATGCAGGATGTCGGCCACCTTCATGATGTTGTCTTCGAAAACGCCGAGCGTGCTCGGGTTGGTCACCATGAGGGCCGCGACATCAGAATCGACGATGCGGGCGAGCTCTTCGAGATCGATCATTCCCTGATCGTTCGAGTGAATGTTCTGGACTTCGTAACCGGCGATACCGGCGGTTGCCGGGTTAGTGCCGTGCGCGGAATCCGGTGTCAGGATGCGCTTGCGCGGATTTCCCTGCGCTTCGAGCAGCGCGCGCACCAGAAGAATGCCGGTGAGTTCACCGTGGGCACCTGCGGCGGGCTGAAGCGTGATGGCGTCGAGGCCGGTGATCTCGAGAAGCGCTTCTTCGAGCCGGGCGATCACTTCCATCGCGCCCTGCGAAAGCGATTCCGGCTGATAGGGATGCGCCCAGGCAAGTCCTTCAGTACGCGCAACGGCTTCGTTGATGCGCGGGTTGTACTTCATGGTGCAGGACCCGAGCGGGTACATGACAAGATCGATCGCGTAGTTCCACGTGGAAAGGCGCGTGAAGTGGCGGATCACTTCGACTTCGCTGACTTCGGGAAAATCTTCGATTGTGGAACGGACGTTATCGGCGCCGAGAGCCTCGGCGGGATCGATTTCGGGAACGTCGAGCGGCGGAAGCTGATAGCCCTTCTTGCCGGGAGAGCTGCGCTCGAAGATCAGCGGTTCGTTCTGCGTGAGATGGCTGCGGACTTTCGTGGGGATCATGCGCTGAAGACCTCCGCGAGAGTATCCATATCGGGGCGCTTCGTCATTTCAGTGGCGCACAGCAGCATGGTTCCGGAAAGTTCGGGATAAAATTTCGCGAGCACAAGCCCGCCGATGATTTTCTTATCGAGCAGCCGCCGGTTGATGTCTTCGGGGTCTTTGGCGACGGCCACGAACTCGTTGAATGAGGGGCCGGTGAAGCGGCGCTTGAGTTTGCCAGCCAGATACTTCGCTTTCGAGAGATTCTGGATTGCCAGTTCACGCAGTCCCTCTTTGCCGTAGAGCTCCATGAACACGGTGGCCATGAGGGCGATCAGAGCCTGATTCGTGCAGATGTTCGAGGTCGCCTTTTCGCGGCGGATGTGCTGCTCGCGAGTGGCAAGCGTCAGGCAGAATGCCTGATTGCCCTGCGTGTCCTTGGTTTCGCCAACCAGACGGCCCGGAAGCTGCCGGATGTATTTTTCCTTCGACGCGATGATGCCGACGAACGGCCCGCCGTAGGACGGCGAAATCGCGAAGGACTGCAGTTCGCCCGCCACGATGTCCGCTTCATGCGGCGGCTCCAGAATCCCGAGCGAAACCGCTTCCGCGAAGGTAAAAACCAGCAGCGCACCATGAGCATGAGCCCGGTCGGCGACAGCTTTCGAATTTTCCACGACGCCGAAGAAATTCGGCGACTGGACGATGAT
>CAZPZE010000794.1:0-1887 GCA_964590625.1 uncultured Solibacteraceae bacterium | reverse complement strand
TCCTTCCAGTTCTCCGCGAATCAGGCTACCTACCAGACCGTCAATCCGAAGCCGCAGGCTGTCACCCTGGCCAGCGTCAACAGCAACAACGTGAATCAGACGTTCTCTGACCTGCAGCTCAGTCTGCAGGGTCTGTCGACCACCATCTGGAATGACTTCGCCCTGCCCACCAGTTACAACCTGGCCCAGTTCGACGCGAATCAGGTCATCGCGATGACCTTTTCGAACGGACAGTTTCAGGCAGGCTTCTCGAGTCTGGTCATTCAGGATGTCACCCAAGGCGCGCCAACCCCGGAGCCGGGCACGCCCTTGCTGTTGTTACCGGCAATCGCCCTGCTCGCGATTGCTCGCGGCGCCCCAGTTCGACCGGCCGTTCGGCGCGGATGAGGGTTCCCGACCCTCGCGCGCGCTGCCGGTCTTGCCCATCTGGAACGCCTCAGTTTCCGGACGGCTGTTCCACTCTGCCGATGACGTACACCGGGACCGTGCCCTTCGTCGATTCCAGTCTTAAGCCGAGCTGTTGGGTAATGGCCGTGAAGATGGATGGTCCGCTCAGCCCGCCATCCGTTTGCGGCGTGCCTGATAGGGAACTGTCGGGGGTCCAGTTCAGCCTGAAGTCATATGTGCCATTGAGACCGGTGTCATCGTTCACCGGGCGCCCGAGAATTTCCGAGAGATCCGCGGCGAGTGACTTCATGGTGAACCCGGTCGCGATCAGGGATTTGCCCCGTTGATTCTGTCGGACATCGCCGCGCTCGACGGACTCAGCCTGGGGCCGCCTTTCGAAACAATCAGCGAGTAGGCGGACATTTCCCGGTCTTCCGTATGCAGGACCAATCCGAATCGATCCCGAAGAACGGCCTGCAGGAGCTGCGCCTGACGGTGCAGTACCGCCTCAAATTCGGCGCTTTTCATTCCGTCAGTGAACGCGGTTTCCTGCTTGTCCGGGATGAACGTCACGTCGAAGTGCTTTGATGAGGCCCAGCCCGGCAAGCCGACGATTCGATAATCCGGAATACTCCACCCGACAGAGATCAGATCTTTGACTGAAGTATTCCTCGTCGTGAGTCCGCCACCCGGTCCGGGACCAATGTGAGCTCCGGTCTGATTCGGTTCAGATACGTGGATCGAAGCCGTTTCATAGGTGTATGCGGGAGGAGGAACCGGGCTCTGTGCGTATAGAACGGCGGCCGCCAGCGGAAAGACGAGGACGAATCGGTCCATCCAGCGACGTCATCCCGCCGCGTTCCCGGAGGCAAATGAATACCAAAACACTCTCTATCGGAAGTCGCGGTTAACATCACCGGCTGGTAGCATGATCTCTGTGCAATGGACGAATGACGACGAACTCTTCGCCCTGCTGAAAGCCCGCCTCTTCACCGCCGCCGTCGGCGACGTTCTCGATGCAATGGGCTTACGGCACCAGTTTCTCCCGCCTCACATCCAGCCGTTACGCTCCGACATGCTGCTCGCAGGCAGAGCGATGCCAGTGCTCGAAGCCGACTACTTCGATCTCTCCCACGATTCCGGCCAAACCGAACTGAGCCGCCGCCCCTTCGGCCTGATGCTCCACGCGCTCGACGATCTGAAGCGCCACGAAGTCTACATCGCAACCGGCGGTTCGCCGCGTTACGCCCTCTGGGGCGAGTTGATGAGCACCCGCGCCATGCGTCTGGGCGCGGCGGGCGCGGTCGTGAACGGATATTCCAGGGACACAAAGGGAATACTCGAGCTCGGCTTCCCCACGTTCTCGATGGGTCGCTATGCGCAGGACCAGGGCTATCGCGGCAAGGTCGTGGATTTCCGCGTAACCATCGAAATCGAGTGCGTAAGAATCGCCCCGGGCGATATCGTGTTCGGCGATCAGGATGGCGTTCTGATCATCCC
>CAZPZE010000793.1:0-8538 GCA_964590625.1 uncultured Solibacteraceae bacterium | reverse complement strand
GACCCGGCAACTCTTTCGCTCAATCAATGCCGTCTCGTTATTGCCCGGTACGCGGCAGTGCTGGAAGGAAACTTTATATACTGGATGACCGGCGCCTACCTTTCGGCGCGAACAGACGCGGCTCGTTCAATAGTTGCCGATAATCTGCTTGAAGAAGTGCGTGACGCCCATCCCCATATGTTACGGAAGTTCCTGATCGCCGCTGACGCGTTTCCGACCGAAGCGGACGCAATGTCCATATACACCGACCTGACCGCTTTCCGGCTCTTCATCGGCCGGCTGGAGGCGGGACCGATTCTGGCAGCTATGGCTTTCTTTGAGGGCTTCATACAGAAGTTCATGGGATTTCTGGCGGAGGTGGCACGCCGGCGGGGGTCTTCTGAAATGGAATATACCGACGTTCACGGAGTATGTGATGTCGCCCATACCGCAGGCCTTTTCCGCGCACTCCACGAGGAGCTTGCCTTTGCAACTACCCTGTCCAGACAAGATCTGTTTGAGGGGGTTACATTGCTCCGAAACCTGATGCTCCTTGTCCTTGCCCCCGCGTTGGCGAGCGAAAACTAATACTCACAACCTGAATGCAGGATGGCCCGGGCGACCGGTTTCGGGCCATCAGGAGACGCCTTTCCCCACGCGGATGGCGCCTTGCGAGGTTCTGCATCCGGCCGCAGCGGCACGAGTGAGCATCAGTCCGACGGGAGTCCGTTCTGCGGATGGAAGTCTCGTTTCCCTTCCTGTGAAAGTGTTCGCCCTCTTCGCGCCCCCTTCCGGTTGGAGCAAAAAGCGAAGCGGGCATGTCGGGGGCGCGTTCTTGTTTTCCGAAAATTGATCAACGATCTGGAATCGCGAACAGATTCCGTCGCCGGGCGCTCTCGCTATCCCGATCCCCACGGGGCTGAATTCGCTCGGGCAGATGAGGGCGCGCCGATGCGTTTTCGCGCAGGAATACCGCGAGTTCAAGCCGGCTCGAAACACCAACTTTTCTGAAAATGTTGGTTAGGTGATGCTTTACCGTCCGCTCGCAAATGGAGAACTGCTGGCCCACTTCCTTGTTTGACCGCCCCGCGGCAACACCAGTGGCGATCTCCATCTCGCGCAGCGTGAGACCACAATCCGGGAGCGAATTGGCCTGTGTCCGCCGCAGGAATCCCCGGACCGTGTCCAGAAGAAGTCGAACACTCCGATCGTCAATCCAGCATTGCCCTGCCAGTATGCTTCGAATCGCTGTTTTCCACACGAGCGGCAACGCGGCACGCACGACCACGCCTCTGGCCCCTAAATCGAACGCTTCGACAATGTCCTGTACCCGCCGCTCTCCAGCAATCGCGATCACAGTAGGAGAGTCGCAGGTGGACATCCTGCCTCGGGCGCAATAGGTTGAAAACTCCCGATTCAGACCACACTCGATCACAAGAATGTCGGGCCTGAGACGCCGCGTGAGCGAATACGCAGTTAGCGAATCGGAAGCCTCGCCGATAACCTCAATCCGGGGTTCGGATTCCAGTTGCCTGCGGAGTTGTTCTCGGTACGACGATTGCGCCGCGGCAATCACGACCCGAACGTAATTCGTTGTGTGGGACTGAAGTGTCACAGTCAGAATAGCGAGAGAAGTATCAAGCGGACGGCAATCGGCCGTATGCTCTGTAGTACTTTTTGTAAATATCGTCGATATCCTCAATCCCGTTTAGAACAATCGCAAGGATATGCTTCTTGGTGATCAGGTCAACAGCCTCCTCGACTGCCCGGGCAGGAGTGCGCCCGGCGCGGGCGATCAACAGAGTTGCGTCCGCGCACTGTTTCCAGGACAGCGTGTCCGCCAAAGGCGTAACTGGAGGAGAGTCAATCAGGATCCAATCGAAATGAGGCGTCAGGCTTTCGATCATCGCCCGCAAACTCTGAACGTGGAGAAGCTCCCCGGGGTTGCCTTTGGCATTTCCTGCCGGAAGGAAATTGAATCTGAATGGTTCGATATGCCGAATCAGAGAATAGGGCTGAGCAGCGCCCATAAGGCATTCGGCCACGCCCGGACGACCGGCAAGGCCCAGATGCTCGCTCACCATGGGCCGGTGAAGATCGCCCTCCACGAGCAGAACCCTCCGCCTGCCGTCCTCCGTGAGAGTCACCGCGAGGTTAAGTGCGAAGGTGGACTTTCCGTCGTGGGGTTTCGGGCTGGTAATCAGCAGCCGCTTGATTTTCTCTGTATCCGAAACCTGATTTAAACGCAAGCGCAGATATCGGAGACGGTCAGCGGTGGGGCCCTGCGGATCAGTGTGAGCGACGAGTCTAATCTCGGGCCGTACGTCCGCACTTTCGGTCGGGATCACGAGGCCAGCCGTGCTCTGTAGCTCCCGCTGGACTTGCCGAGCCTCGATCGCGTCCGCCCGAACGGCCGCCAGGCGGACCGCATCCGAGACTTTGCTCATCGCGTGCTGCTCCGGAGTGGTAGGGATATGAAGTAGAAAGACATTGACAGATTTCTCAGTTTCCTGCTACGGATGCCGAAGTACATAGACTTCAGCCACACATACAACAAAGACCAGAGCAGAGCCGACGGCAAACTCCAGTAGCCTTCTCCCATACCTGAGACGCTTTTCCCGCTTTGTGAGGACCAGAGGAAGCCCGATCACCAGAGGAGCTCCCAGTCGGCGTGTGATTTCCGGCGTCGAGCGAAAAGTGGGACGTGCGAACTCAATCACGAGCGCCAGCAATATTCCAGCGAACAGCCCCCCGCCAAGACCTGCCAGGCTGAGTTTGATGCGCTTCGGGCTCGTCGGCACTTCCGGGAGACTGGGCGGCTCCACTAATCTGAACTGCTGCCCTCCCTCTTGTTTCTCGAGATTCGTAGCGAGTTTTGACTGGTTCGCCTTGCTTTCCAGGTCCTTGTAGTTCTGAAGCGAGAGATCGTAGTCGCGCTGGATACTGGCAAGTTGCTGCTCACGCACCGGCGTCATATTCAGCCGGTCCTGATATTGAGCTATGACTTTTCTCGCCTGCTCCTCGTCTCTTTGAATATTCTGAACTTCCAGACTGTTTGCTTCCAGCTGGCTCTGAAGTTGAGCTATGGAACCATCTTGCGGCCCAGTACCTGCTGCCGGCGATGGATTCGACCCGTTGGCCGACTTCTCGATTACTTCCGGGCTTTTCGACGCTTTTAACTTATCGATTACGGCTTGTTCAGCCGCAATCTGACGATCCAGCTCCTTCACCCCGTGATAGGCAGGTGAATAGGTCGTCAGAAGTTTAGCGCGATCAATCTCCAGCTGGGACAAATCTTTTTGCGCCATCTCCAGAGGAGTTAACGGGCGGCTGCCAACGATATCCTGAATTGATCCGCCTGTCGGAGCCCCTCGTGCTGCCAGACGCTGATAGCTGCCAATCAGGGATTCCAGATAGACGCGCTGCTGCTGTGCACGCCCCAGGCTGTCTTCGAGGTTCTGGAGCTGAAGCTGCGTGCCGTTAAGAATCGCGAGGTTGCCCTGTTGCTGTTCTGGCAGTTCACCGAGATACCTGGTTTTAAAATCCCGGACCGTTTCTTCCTGTGCATTTAGATTGGTTTTGGCATTCGCCAGCTGTGTCTCGAGAAAGTTGGTTGTATTAGTTGCCTGGTTTTCTCGCGACGTCAGATTTGCTTCAATAAATAACGACGTCAGCTTGCTGGTTACCTGCTGCGCCAAAGCCGCTTTCTCGGCGACGAATGAAATCTTGAAAGAATTGATATCACTGTGACCGGGCGTCGGAGCTACAGGCAGGATAGGTTCGATCGTAATATAGCTGCGCATTAGCTCGATCACTTCTTCAGGCGCACGCCTCCGCCGTTCTTTTGCATACAGACCGAACTCATCAATGATCTGGAGCAATCGACCACGTGACAAAACGTCCTGCGTCATCGCCTGGAGCGCATCAGCTAAGTTCGTTTCAGTCGTTGGCGTGACGTAACGAGTTGGAACCTTCTGTGGGTCTACGAGCAGTGTAGCTTCGGACGTGTAGCGGTTCGGGACATGATACAGTACCGCTATCGTTCCAAGAGCCACCACTGAGGCGGTCAGCAATATAAAGCACCACTTTCTGACAATAGTTCCGATTACGCGACCTAAGACGTCAGAAGGAGGATTTTGCGGTTCTGGCATTTCGATTCATCCGGCCTAAGGGCCACTACCTATCTTTCACTCTTCCCTGAAAACGGTGCGGTGGTAACCCGTGTGTCCGGTGGCAGAGTGCGACTGCGTTCCTCCATCTTTGGTAGGCGCACCTCGTCGCAGGAGCGAGAGTATGCGTCGATTTCCCACTCTCGCCCCAGACGTCGATTTACGGCGCCATTCAGACGTTCTGTTCACGGCGGACAACGTCAGAGGAGAATCTAAGGGAAGAGAATGAGGTTTCGGACAAGCTACCGCCGTCTCAGGCCCGGGAAAAGGCCTTCTGCGGATCTTTTAGGTGTTTCCCATGCAGGCGTTCGGCCAAACCATCGATCACGAGAATCATTTATTTTTCAACGTCTTATAATTGATCACGCTTTGCCAATGGAGCGCCACGTCCCGAATTATGGGACTGAAGTCGCATTGTGGGACTTAAGTCTGATATACAAAGTTTGAGTTAACTTCCGCCTCAACGCGGGTAATCCCGAGAGCTTGAACCGAGAAATTGGGTGCGATTCCAAAAGCTCCGCTCATTTCTGACTCCCCGCTCCCGCTGATTGCGGATCTAGAGGTTTCATCTGGTTATAAAATCAGGCGTTAACCAAGGCTAACAATCTGGTCGCAAAACTGCTTGAAGCCGAGGGTCCCTGTTGAGGGCCGCTATCGTGACCAATTCTTTCCCCAACCTGTTGCGTTTGATGCCGCTGGGGTCCAGCAGGCTGCGCACGACTGAGATGGAGGGCTCCCACGACTTCCTACCCAGTTCGCTTTTCACCGCCATGCTTTGCACTGAGCGAAAGCGAGCTGAGCGGTCTGGCCGGCGACTGGTGGTCATGCTCATGGATTCGCGAAGTCTTTTTGAGTTAGGCGGCCGCTTAAAGGAAACGGAAAAGATCTGGGTTGCACTTTCGCGCGCAACGAGGGATACGGACATCAAGGGTTGGCACCGGGACGCAAGAGTCATCGGCGTGATCTTTACGGAAATTCCGCTAACACAAGAGTCCGTTGTAGAGATCCTCTCGAGCAAGACCAGAACAGCGCTCAATGAAGCCCTGGGGTCTGAGCGCGCCGCCCAGATTAAGCTATCGTTCCATTCCTTTCCGGAACACATCTCGCAGGATTCTGACTCCGACAGCCACCAGGGTTCCGACGACCTCGATGGTTTTTCCACAATCTATCCGGATCTCGCCGTTGAAATCAAGTCCAGGCGCGTCGCGCTGGTCGCCAAGCGCTGCCTCGATATTGCAGGCAGCCTTCTCGCAATCGTCACACTCGCCCCGCTGATGGCACTGATCGCCGCGGCGGTCAAGTTAACCTCTCCGGGGCCGGTGTTCTTTCGCCAAACGAGACTTGGCCAGGGAGGGAAAGGCTTCACGTTTTTTAAATTTCGCTCAATGCACGCCAAGGCTGACCCGACGATCCACGAAGCGTATATCAGGAGTTTCATTGCGAACCAGGCGGAAACCGGAAACGCCGGCAATAGCCCTGTGTTCAAGCTCCAGTCTGATCCGCGAATTACCCCCATCGGGCGCCTTCTGAGACGCAGTAGTCTTGATGAGCTTCCACAGTTTTTTAATGTGCTGACAGGTCAGATGTCGCTCGTAGGCCCTCGCCCCCCACTTCCGTACGAATTTGAAAAATATAAAATCTGGCATCGTCGACGCCTGCTCGCCGTGAAGCCGGGAATCACCGGCTTTTGGCAGGTCGATGGTCGCAGCAGGGTCAAGTTTGACGAAATGGTGCGGATGGATCTTGCCTACGCCAGAACCTGGTCCCTCAAAAAAGACATCCAGATCCTATTGCGAACGCCCCGCGCGATCATGAGCGGCAACGGTGCCTGCTAAAAGCGCGAGCGCCGTACGCGGCCGCGCCACAGTATACTTCTGCTGCTAATCGCTGCCGCCCACCACTCGCTGGAGACAAGTTTCCGAGTGCGCGGCGACGGACACAGGCTTTTCATCAATGCTCAACCGCCGCATCTTGTACAGCAGCGATTTGTAGTCCATCTTCAACATCGCCGCAGCACGTTTTCGATTCCAGTGCGTGGTATTGAGAGCTGCCAAAATCGCGTTGGCTTCCGCCTGCTTGTTGAATTTTGTCACCTGTTCAAATATCGGCGCGCCATCGTGACGCTCCATTGCAATGACTCGGGGCTCAGCAACAGCAGTGGCTGCTGGAGGTCTGCTGATCGTCCGTCCGCGAAGATCCTCGGCTAACGCTTTCGAATCGCCAAAAATAACCAAATTGCGTATGCAATTCTCAAGTTCGCGGACATTACCTGGCCAATGATAGGTCGTGATAACTTCCTTCAGATCGCCGTCGATCCTGGGGGCCTGCGTGTTCGGGATTGCATGCTTCCGAATCAGGAACTCCGTCAGCGGGAGGATATCTTCAACACGCTCGCGGAGGGGCGGTACGTGAAGGACTACAACGTTGAGCCGATAATAAAGATCCTCACGGAATGTGTTCTTATCGATGGCGGCCCTGAGGTCTCTGTGAGTGGCCGCGATTACGCGCACGTCAACTCTGACCGCCTCCCGGCCGCCAATTCGCCGAAACTCCTGGTCCTGGAGAACCTGGAGCAACTTCGCCTGAAGGCGGATGTCCATGTCGCCGATCTCATCAAGGAGGATCGTTCCGCCATCCGCTGCTTCAAAGATACCCGTTTTTCGCTCAAAGGCCCCCGTAAAGGCGCCGCGCTCATAACCAAAGAGTTCACTTTCGACTAGTTCTGCCGGAAGAGCGGCGCAGTTGAGCTTCAGGAACGGTCTTGATGCGCGATGTGAGTTGGCATGCAGGGTTTTTGCCAGCATTTCCTTGCCACTGCCGGTTTCCCCCTGAATGAGAACAGGCACGCCTGACCATCCGATTTTTTCCGCCCGCAGTTCAATCTGTCTGAGCAGCGGATTATTACTCAAAAACACCGGCGACGCATTGTTATCGCGGGATCTCGATTTGCCTCTCGCAGCGGCGCCGCTTTCAACTGAGTTGGCCAGGACGCGAGTAAGCTCATCTCGATCGACGGGGGCGCACACGAAATCCGTAGCGCCGTTCCTCATGGCGGCTACAACATCTCCGGCGGTGCACGACTCCGCAACAATAATCAGAGGAACACTCGAATCGGTTACCCGAATATCTCGCAGGAGGTTGAGGACCAAAGGGCTGACTCCGGCGATATTGACGATCACAACGGAGACATCGACCTCTGAACTCGTGAGACACTTGCGAACTTGATCGCCGTCCTGAACAGCAAACGTTGGGTAATCGAGTGATGAAATAGCCTGCTGGAGGTGGGAGCCGGCATCTCGATGCATTTCACAGATCAAAACCTTCCGAATGTTAGTCCTCAAAATCGACCTCCGAAGGCAAACTCTAGTTGGCGCCGTGCCCCGTATTTCTACGTAACTGGGTTTAGCATAGCCCAAAGCGTCGTACCCCGCACACAAGAGTGGATATATTCCCAACATTTCGGTACTAGTGCTATATTAGGTACTGATAAAACCTTTTACCCATTGACAGCAATCTCTCGACTGTGGTTTATACGTGAGAAAAATTAGAAACCGCCCGGCCAAGGGTCGATAGAGTACTAGAGGAGTACTATGACCCGACGGGGGGCACGCTTATCATACACATGCTTGCCCATAGCGATTGCGCTGTTTTTCCTTTCGCAGGGAACCCTGCTGGGACAGGCCGGAACCCTCAATATCTCCTCAGGGAACACTGTTCCCGGGGGTACGGTCACCCTCAGCGTGAGCCTGACCGGATCGACAACGTCGCCTGCGGGCCTGCAATGGACAATCGCGTACCCGGCGAGCCAAGTCTCCTCGATTGCGGAGTTTGCGGGTCCAGCCGCCACGGCTGCTGGCAAGTCGCTCTATTGCTCTCCAGGCTCAGGCTACATCAATTGTTTAATAACCGGATTGAACACCAGTCTGATACCATCCGGAATCGTCGCCACTATTCAAGTCACACTCGCGCCCACCGCGGGTACGACTACGTTGGCTATGGGCAATTCGGTCGGCGTGGATGGAACAGGCAGCGGTCTGACCGTCGCGAACGGGACCAGTGGAATCATCTCGGTCCCCACTATTTCCTCACTCACGTGCAATCCCGTTAGTCTGAGTCCCAGTGTAGTTTCAAGTTGTACCGTCAGCCTTAGTTCGACTGCCCCGACCGGCGGCGCCAGCGTCACGCTCGGCAGCAATAATGCTCTGCTGACGGTCCCCGCGTCCGTGACAGTAGCCTCCGGAGCCACCACCGCCACCTTCAGCGCCACCGCTGGAGCCTCGATCCCGAGCGACCAGAACGCAATCGTAACCGCCACCCTTGGAAGCAGCTCACAGGTCACGACTGTCGCACTACAGGCGCCGAACCTGATCCTGTCGCTGGCTTGTACGCC
>CAZPZE010000792.1:0-2086 GCA_964590625.1 uncultured Solibacteraceae bacterium | reverse complement strand
GCGGGAGTGAGGGCGAAACTCCGCGGCCGGTTCGGGGGCTCGCTTGAAATTGCCGGCCGTCTCACCCAGCTCTGGGCTTCGCGGCTCGGGCTTCGCGCCGGCATCCCCATCCCCATCGGAGCAATAGATGCGCACTGGGATGCGATCGGGGCGGGCGCCAGGCTCGGCGACGTCGTCAACGTTGTCGGCACCTCCACCTGCATCATGGCGATGAGTCCGCGCACGAACCTGATTCCCGGCGTCTGCGGTGTGGTGCCCGGCAGCATCCACCCTGGGCTGACCGGGATCGAAGCAGGGCTCGCCGCGACCGGCGATATCTTCGAAAGCATCGCGAAGCGCGCCGGAAAAACGGTGGCCGCGCTGTCGCAGGGAATCGAAAACTACACCGCCGGATCAACCGGCCTCCTTCGCCTCAATTGGGACAACGGCGATCGCACGGTGCTCGTGAAGCCGGAACTCGGAGGCGTCACATTCGGCTGGAAGCTGACATCGACCGCGCAGGACGAACTGTTCGCAGCCATCGAAAGCAGCGGTTTCCACACGCGCATCATCATCGATCGGCTGGAAGAATACGCGGTGCCCGTGGAACGCATCATCAACGCGGGCGGAATCCCGCAGAAGAACGAAACGCTGAACCGGGTCTACGCTTCCGTGCTGAATAAACCGGTGCTCGTTCCGGAACGCGATGTCACCAGCCTCGGCTCCGCGATTTTTGCGTTCCTCGCCGCGGGGACGTTCAAGACCGTGGAAGAAGCGCAGACCGCGCTCTCGCCTGGTTATCGCGTCATCGAGCCGGAACCCGCTTCGGTCGCTGCCTATGCCGATCTGTTCCCGGTGTTTCGCGATCTCTACTTTGATCTGGGCGAGCGCAGCAAAGCGCTGGCAACACTGCGCTCGGTCGCAGCCGGAGGCTGATTACTTGCCGGCCTTTGCGGCTTCGTCCGCGCCGATTTCGCGGATGTAGATATTGCGGAACCGAATCTCAGATCCGTGAGTCTGGAGTTCGATGGCCCCGGTGGGCAGCACGGGAATCGCGCGATTGAAGTAGTTATCGAGCACCGCGCCATCCACTGTCTGCTTATCGTTGAACCACACCCACACTTTCGTCCCGATCATTTTGATGTGGAACGTATTCCAGGTTCCGACGGGATTATCCGCCTTCACGAGCGGCCATTTGCCCGGGTTGTCCGGGTTGTCGTTCCACAGAGCGCCTGAACCGCGAGGCGCGCCGTTTCCGACTTCGCGCGGATTATCCACGTCCCAGATCTGAACCTGCGGATAGCCGCGCAGATAAATACCGGAATCGCCGTTGTGGTTGACCATCAGCCAGTCGACGTAAAGTTCGAAATCGCCGTAGTTCCTGTCGGTCGCGAGGAAAACGCCTTTGCCGTCCGAAACGATCTCGTGCTTATCTTTATCGACGCTCCAGTGCAGATCGCGGTCGGCATTCCACTGCGCCTGCATGGTTGCGAGCTGTTCGGGAGAAAGCGTGGCCTGGATGTGCGGGCTGTAATCGCCCTTCTCGCCGCGCCATCCGGTGAGGTCCTGGCCATTGAAGAGGTTGGTGAAACCCGCCGGGGCCGTATTGAGAGGCTTGTTTTGAGCCAGCGCCGGCAGAACGAGCGCGGCGGCGGAAAGAATCCCGGTCAGGAGAGAAAGTGTACGTTTCATGGAAACCTCGCGGTCTGGGGTAAACGGCGTAAACTGCAACTTTACCACCGGTAACGGCCATTGCATATGATGGAGCGGTGGCGGTTCGGCTTCATCGCAGAGACTTCCTTCGCGGCAGCGTCGCGGCGGCCCTGGCAACGCGGCTCCGCGCCGCATCCACGGAGACCTCGCGCCTGAGCGAATTCCCCTACGGCGCGGTGACGCTGACCGGCGGCCCGATCAAGCGCCAGTTCGACATGGTTCACGCCCATTTTCTGGCGCTCGATAATGACCGGCTCCTGAAAGTTTACCGGCAGCGCGCCGGATTGCCCGCGCCCGGCGAAGACATGGGCGGCTGGTATGACGCCGATGGCTTCGTTCCTGGCCATACGCTCGGCCAGTACATCTCCGGCCTCTCGCGCATCTATGGCGCGAC
>CAZPZE010000791.1:0-22088 GCA_964590625.1 uncultured Solibacteraceae bacterium | reverse complement strand
GCCAGGCAGCCGGCTTTTCGCATTCTCTCCGGTGGCCTCCATCTTGCGCGGGTCCATTTCTCAAACTCCGGCGAACCCTCCCCTGTTCACCGGGCCTTCTTTGTGATAACGTGCCCCAAAAGGAGTTCCCCATGCTCAATTGGCTGCTTTCTGTCTGGCGGCGACTTACGAGCTGGACGCACCGGCAACCTGCGCAAACCGCCCGGCCGGCTGAAAACGTCTACCAACGATCCAATCTCCACGGCCGTTATCGTTAGCAACTTACTCTTCCGCCAGTTCGGCTTTATCAAAACGTCCGAAACGAAGCGACAGAGTCGGAAGTACGAGAAGATTGAGGGCCGTCGACGTAAGAAGACCGCCCAGAATCACCACGGCCATCGGGCCTTCGATTTCACGTCCCGGTTCGCCGCTCCCGATCGCGAGCGGCAGGAGCCCAAGCGCCGTCACGATCGCGGTCATCAGAATGGGGATCAGCCGTTCCGAAGCCCCCCGGATCGCCGCATCGCGATTCCAGATAAGACCTTCGTGATTCACCAGATGCTCGAAGTGCGAAATCATCATCATCGAGTTGCGCATTGTGATTCCGAACAAAGTCACGAACCCGACCATCGACCCCACGGTCAGCAGTCCGCCCGTCGCGAACACCGCGAGCACACCGCCGACCAGCGCAAACGGCAGGTTGGCCAGCACGAGCATCATGTGGCTGAACCTGCGGAAGACGATCGCGAGCAGCAGAATGATGCCGGCCACGGCCACGAGAGAATACAACAGGATCTGGTGCTGAGCCTGTGCGCGCGCCTCCGTCGCGCCGGTGAAAACAGCGTAGGTGCCTTCGGGGAATTTCACTTTTGAATTAACCGCGGCGCGCGCTTCATCAACAAACGAAGTCAAATCGCGTCCGTTCACATCGCACGTCACTGTCTGCAGCCGGCGCGTGCCTTCATGCGCGATCAGTGCGCGCCCCGAGCCTTCATAGACATACGCAAGCTGATCGAGCCGCACGCGCTGGCCGCTGCTGCTCGTCAGCATCAGGCTGCCCACGGCGGATGGATCGCGCCGCATGTTTTCATCCAGGATCACCGCGACGTCGAACACGCGGTTTCCCTCATAGGTCTGTGCCACCGTAGTCCCCTGGTACGCCGTTCCCACCGCCTCCATCACCTCAACGGGACGAAAGCCAAACTGCACCAGCCGATCCGGCCGCAGCTGGATCGTCAGCTCGGGCCCGGCGGGCGGAGATTCCTGCTGAACGGAATCGGCGCCCTTCACGCTCCGCAGCACAGCGGCAACTTCTTTGGCCTTCTGGTCCAGCACATCCAGATCCGAGCCATGAATCTTGACCACCACCTCGGCCGTCACGCCGGAAATCGTTTCTTCGATGCGCTCGGCCAGAAAGCGCCGCACCGCGAAATAGACGCCGGGGAATTTATTGAGAGCGGCGCGAATTCTGGCTTCCGCATCCTCGGCGGCATTGCCTTCGAGCGGCTTCAGCTCCACATGCATTTCCTCATAGTTGACGCCCCACGTGTCGTCCGCGGCTTCAGCGCGCCCCACCTGTTGCATCACGTTATCCACGAAAGGCATCCTGCGCAGCTCGGCGCTGAGAGCATCGCCGATACGCACCGTCTCGTGAACGGAAGTTCCCGGCACAGCGGAAAAATGGATGATGAAGTGTCCTTCCTTGAGATCGGGCAGGAACTCACCGCCAAAGAACGGAACCGCGCAGAAGGCTCCCACGCAGACCACCGCCGCGGCAATGATGACGCCGGTTGAGTGCTCCGTCAGTTCCCGCATCAGCGAGGAATAGGAACTCTTCAGCCAGCGGATCATCCGCGGCTCTTCCTCGGAAACCGTTTTCTTCAGGAGCAGGGCGGACATGGCCGGCGTGAGGGTGAGCGCCACCACGAGCGACGCCATGATCGCCAGAATGTACGCGACCGCGAGAGGCGCGAACAACCGGCCCTGCACGCCGCTCATGCTGCGCACCGGAATAAACACCATCGCGACGATGAACGTCGCATACACCACCGCGCCGCGCACTTCGAGCGACGCATCGAGCACTACTCGAAATGCAGTCTTCGGATGCCCCAGCGCCGCATTCTCCCGCATCCGCCGGTAAATGTTTTCCACGTCGATGATCGCGTCATCCACAACTTCGCCGATCGCAATCGCCAGTCCCCCCAGCGTGAGCGTATTCAGCGAAATCCCCATATAACCCAACGCCGCCACAGCGATCAGCAGCGACAGCGGGATCGCCGTCAGGGAAATCAGCGCCGTTCGAAGGTTGTAAAGAAAGATGAACAGGACGATGGCAACCAGCGCCGCACCCAGCATCAGCGACTGCGTGATGTTGTGAACCGAGGTCTGGATGAAGTTCGCCGGGCGGAACAGGTGATCGTTGAGCACGATGCCTTCGGCCTGCACCGCCGGCCGCATTTCCGCAATCGCCTGATCCAGAGCCGCGGTGACTTCAAGCGTGTTGGCCCCGTATTGGCTCGAGACCATGATCATGACGCCCGTCTTGCCGTTGATTGCCGCCGCCCCGATCGCCGGAGCGGCGCCATCCGCCACGCGCGCCACGTCGCCGAGCCGCACCGTTGTGCCGTTGTGCTCCGTGACCACGGTCTGCCCAAGCTGCCCGGCTGTATTCGCCTGCCCTGAGGTCTGCAGCGTGATCCGCTGCGCGTCGTTCTCCACGAATCCCGCGCCGCGCACTCCCGTGGATTGCCGCGCGGCGTTCAAAACGTCCGTGAGCGTGAGATCGTAGGCCGCCAGCTTTTCCGGCAATACCTGAATCTGAAGCTGGCGCACATCGCCGCCAAAAATGACGGCCTTCGCGACGCCCGGTACACCCAGCAGACGCGGCCGCAGCACCCAGTCCGCGAACGTGCGGATGTCCATCAGCGATTTCGTGTCCGAAGTGAGGCCGATCGCAAGCACCATGCTCGCGGCGGACGTCAGCGGCGCCATGACCGGCGCGCTGACACCCTGCGGCAGTTCACCGCTCACCTCCGTGAGCCGCTCGCCCACCATCTGCCGCGCGCGATACACATCCGTGTCTTCCACGAACACGGCCGTGATCACCGAAAGTCCCTGGATCGATTGCGACCGCAGCGACTCCAGTCCGGCCACACCATTCAGCACATTCTCGACCGGCTGCGTTACCAGCGCTTCTACCTGCTCGGGCGACAAGCCAGGCGCTTCGGTTTGCACCACCACTTCCGGCGGCGCGAACTCCGGATACACGTCATACTTCGCGTTCACCACCGCGTAGATCCCGTAGCCGGTCAGCACGCAGGCCAGCGCGACAATCACCCCACGGAAGCGGATGGAGAACTGGATCAGTCGCCGGATCACTTAGTCGGTGTCCTCGACCTGAATCTGAGATTTGAATTCTTCGGAAAGCAACGTCTGCACGCCCGTCGTTACCACTTTGTCGCCGGGTTTGAGCGAACGTGTGAACCAGCCTGCGCCGGATGGCTCTTCCAGATCCACGGCACGTCGCGCAAATGAATCGTCGCCGGTTTGCACGTACGCCCAGGAGCGGCCCTGATGCCAGACGATCGCGTCGCGAGGCACGATGACGCCCGCCCGCCGCGAGCCAGGGCTCTCGAGATAAGCCGTCACCGATTGACCGGGCCGCAGTGCCGCCTGCGCATCGCGGATGCGGAACACGAATGTCTGACCCTGAAGCTTCGGATCCACTTCAGGCGCAATGCCGACCCGCTCCCCGTCGTATGGCGCTTTCTCATGACCGATCACGACCAGCGTGGCGTGCGGCTCTCCGGCGATGTTCAATCCGGCCGGAACCGTCACACGCGCAAGGATGGAGTCGAAGCGTGACACGCGCAGCACCTGCTGGCCAATGTCGACAGATTCGCCGGGATGGGCCGTCACTTCCGTCACGATGCCGCCTTTCGTCACATTCATCGGGAAGGTGGCGCCGCCTGCGGAAAGCGCCGCGTTGAGCGCGGCGATGCTGTCGGTAGCTCCCTTCAGATGCGC
Organism: uncultured Solibacteraceae bacterium; assembly: GCA_964590625.1. Classification (GTDB taxonomy): domain Bacteria; phylum Acidobacteriota; class Terriglobia; order Bryobacterales; family Bryobacteraceae; genus BOG-234. Next base: position 18,083 of record CAZPZE010000791.1, on the reverse strand, counting down.
CTGTTCCGCCGCCACACGATTCTGCGCATCTTCCACCGCGCGATCCGATGCGTTCTTGTCATCCGCATTCAGCCGCCGCACGCGATTCAGCTCGGCCGTCGCGGAGGCGATGTTCGCGCGCGCCGATTCCGCATCCGCCTGCGCGGTGGCGAGCCGGTCAGTGAACGATGCGCGGTCCGCGGGCGCGAGTCGCGGTTCGACCGCTCCCAGCGCCGCGCTGTCTGCCAGCGAGTCCCCCACGTCAGGCCATTTCGCGGCGGCGATGATACCGGAAATCGGCGCCCTCACAACGAAGGACAATGCCGGATCCTCGGCCAGAAAGCCGTAGGCTGTGACGGCAGCATCCCTCGAAACACCATTGACTGCGGCTGTTCGAATGCCCATCCGCTTTTGCGTGTCGTCATCGAACTTGACAACCGCTTCACCGTTGGCCGAAACAACCATCGAAGCATTCTTGATCGCGTCCTCACCTTTGAGATCCGCTTCAATGGCGGACTTGTGGCTGAGGTACGACCAGGTCACGCCTCCCGCGATCAGAAGGCAGAGAATGGCGCCAACTATAGGAATGGTGAAACGTTTCATTTCCTGGACTCCGGATCTGGAAGCGGCGGGCCGGGCTCGAGCGGCTGCTGGACCGCGTCATCGAGAGCGCCCAGCGCTTCCTGCAAACGGCGCTGCGCCTCAAACGAAGCACGCGCCGCGGCTATGGTTTCGATATGAGCGCTGGCAAGCGCGAGGCGGTCTTGCTCCCCGGCCTCCACAGCGCGCTGCGTGGCGGCTTCACGAGTTTGCTGAATCGAGGTGAGGCGATCGCGAGCGGCGCTCAGGTCCTTCTGCGCGGCGGTGTAGCGGGCCAGCGCTTCGGACATCTCAGCGATCGCCTTCGCCTGCAAAGCGTTGAATTCGGCTTCCGTCTGTGCCCGGCGCGCCTCCGCCTCTGCGATCGGACCCTGGTTTCGATTCAACAGAGGGATATCGAAGCCGGGCCCGAATGTGATCTTATGGTGTCCCTCGTCGAATGCGTATCCGGGCGTGATCTGAATATCGGGCGTCTGTTTTGCAATTTCGAGCTGCAGCGCGGCCTCTGCCGCGGCATATCCGAGCAGCGATCGACGGATATCCGCGCGATGTACCAGTCCGGCTTTCGTGATGTTATCTGGTATCGGCGAGGCCGGTGCTTCCGGCAGTGTCGTGTCAATATCGGGCAGAGACGTCACCCCCACAGCGCCGGCGAGCGCGGCGCGGAGTGCGGCGGCTGAATTGCGCGCAGTGCCCAACTCCAGTTCCACCTGCACAGAAGCAGCCCGCGCTGTGTCCACTTCGGGGCGCGCCACCGCGCCCGCTGCCAGACGCTTTTCCAGAAGACCAACCGCCGCATTTCGCGCAGTCACTTCATCGCCGAGTATCGCTTCGAGCCGCGCGTTCATCGCGAAATCGAGCCATGCCGATCGAACGCGGCTCAGGGTCTGCCATGCCGCGGCGTAGAGATCCACCTGCGCTGCGTCCGCCAGTTTCTGGGCCTCCAGAATCCGCAGACCGCGTTTATTCTTCGTCTCAATCGTGATGGCCGGAAAGAAGTCGATCACGACCGGCGATTCAGGCGCATTGGTCCAGCCGCCAGCAGTCGAGAGCGACGGGTTTGGCCGCGCCCCCGCCGTGATGATTGCGGCGCGTGCCGTATTCAGCCTCGCGCGCGCGACATCGAGCTCCGGATCGAAATAAAGCGCGATCGCGTAGAGATCATTGAGAGTGAGCCTGGCGGGCGGCCAGTTCGGGCGATTGACAAACGCCTTCAGGCCCAGGTCGTCGATTGATCGAGCCCGGAACCGCTGTTCCGAGGCAGCCGCATCAATCGGATGCGCCGCATAATGAGCGCAGCCGGACAGTATAGCCGCGGCGGCCAGGATCATGACAGGTATGGTCCGCTTGCATCGCTCGAAAAAACCGGCCTCCACGCACAAAGTCATGGGTGTTTCCAATGGTAAGAAACGGAGCTGAAAATTCACACTAAATCATGAAGCGAACGCGAGAGCCATTGTACCTGCTCGGAACGTTCGAACGTGACTATTCGATGATTGCGGCGGCGATTGAGCCCGCTGTGCCAGGGCCGGTTTGAGAGAGACTCGTCGCCTGTTTGAGAACCGCGCCGCCCTGAAAGCTGACCTTGCCGGCTACGATACCCAGCGTCGAAGTATTGCTGCCGTTATCGATATTGAGAAGCGTATTCGGGAAGTAGAGTCAGAAACGCTGACCAGCGGTGGCTTCTCAGAGCCGGGGCGTCAGGCGGGCTGACTCTTTTTCGTCTTGTCTCTTCGCAGCATGATCGCCACGTAACCGCCCAGCAGCAGCAGGGTGGCGGCGCCGGCCAGGCGCAGCACGCCCACAATCGCGAGCGTGTACTTGCCGGAATGCGGATCGAACTGGCAGCAGAACAGCAGCAGTTGATCCACCGCGGTCCCGATCTTGTCATGCGACGCCTCCACCAGCCCGAATCGCATGTCCGTAGCCGAGTAGTTGATCCCGTAGAAATATTTCGAGAGCCTGCCCTCCGGCGTCAATACATAGACCGCGCTGGCGTGCGCATACATCTTGAGGGAAGCGTCCCACTTGTAGTGGAATCCCACGGCGTCCGTGACCCGGTCGATCGAGGGTGTCGCACCCGTCAGAAAATGCCAGCCGTCCGCGGTCTCCGGATGGCCGAATTCCTTCATGTAGGTCGCCTTTTTCGCCTTCGCCATGGCGGGCGTTTCATTCGGATCGAAGCTGATCACCACGACGTCATAGTCTTTGCCCGGCATCAGCGTCATGTTTTTCGCCGTGCGAACAACGCCGTTCAGAATCTGCGTGCAGAGCATCGGGCACTCGTAATACACGAGCGCCAGAACAACCGGCCGCTTGGTGAAATATTTCGAGAGCGGAACCGTTGTTCCGTTCTCGTCGCGAAAAACCGCATCGAGAGGCAGTTGGGAATTCAGCCGCTGCTCGATCGTGACGCCCTTCAGAATGTCCGGTCTCGCCGAACCGCTCATGTCGAGCCCGCCCGGCGCCTCGGGAGACGCCACTACCGCCTGCGCCATAAGCAAGGCGCCGGCGAACAGGTACAGTGTTGTTCGCATTTCGCTCCGAGCCGTAACCTTCAGGGTATCGCCACGGGTCCCGCGGTCCCCGGCCGCCTCTCAATATAGTGACGAAACACACCTTGCCGCACGGCAGGCGCCGGTTCAGACGATGCGGAACATTTCGCGCTTACCGGTCTCCCAGAGATCGAGATAGGCGCCGGCCTTCTCGCGCATCTGCGGGTCGCTCGCGTACCGCGCAATCAGCGCCTCGAATTCACTGATGGAATCGACTTCGTGCTCCATGACGACAGTATTGAAATCGCCGACAAAATCGGTCATGACGCGGGCGTTCCTGAGTCCGCCCAGCGCGGCCGTTTCTTTGAGATGCGCAGCCAGCTTTCCGGCTTTGCCCGGTTTCGCAGTGAAGCTGTTTCGGACGACAATCATGATGGCTCCTTCGGGCTCAAATCATATCACCGAATCGGCTCGTGGATGTGCCGCGCCCGGACGATGTCGCGGCCAGGTGAGAAGTTCCTAATTGAGCCAAGTAGAAAGTTCCTATTGACAGCCGCAAGGCTGAGGAATGGAACGAATCGCGATGAGCCAACAGGAACGGGACTGGCTGGAGTGGTTAAAACGAGCGCGGGACGGGAAGATGAGGCAGCGGGAAGCGGCCGAGCGGATGGGCGTTACCGAGCGCTGGGTCCGGAAGCTGCTGCAGCGGATGAAAAAACAGGGGGACGCGGTAGTCGTGCATGGTTTGCGGGGGAAAGCCTCTAACCGCAAACTGTCTGCGAAGACGCAGAAGCAGGCGCTGGCGATCCTGCGTAAGCCGGACTGGCACGATTTCGGGCCGACTTTTGCCGCCGAACAACTGGCCAAACACCATCGGATTCAAGTCGGGAAGGAAACACTGCGTGGATGGATGATTGGGGCCGGTATGTGGCGGCCGGGTTCGCGCAGGATTCAGGACGTGCATGTATGGCGGCCGCGGCGCAGCGGGTTTGGCGAGTTGGTGCAGTGGGACACTTCCGATCATGACTGGCTGGAGGGAAGAGGGCCGGTGCGCTATCTGGTGCGAATGATCGACGATGCCACCAGTTGGAGTTGGGGGCGGTTCGTGGAAAGCGACGCGACGCCCCAGAACATGGGGGTGCTTTGGGAATATCTGGAGAAGAACGGCCGGATGGTGGAGGTGTACACAGATCGCGCTTCGATGTTCACTGTGCCGCCGCGATCCGGAGAAACAGAACAACAGCGGTGTGAGGCGGATCGTGTGACGCAGTTGGGCCGCGCCCTGCGAGAACTTGGAATCGGCTCCATTCTGGCGTATTCACCACAGGCCAAGGGGCGCATTGAGCGCAGCTTTCTGACGGCCCAGGATCGTTTGGTGAAGCATCTGCGGCTGGCGAAGATCTCGACTCTTTCCGATGCCAATCAGTATCTGGAGACGGAGTACTGGCCGGAATGGAATGAGCACTTCGCGCGGCCCGTGGTGGACTTTCCCAATCACCATCGGGCGCTGCCGGAGCAAGTGGATCTGGCGGCGATTCTTTGTCACGTGGAGGAGCGGGTGATCGGAAACGACTACACTTTTTCGTTCGCGGGCCGGCGATATCAAATCCAGCGGACCGCAGTGGAGCCGGGGATGCGCCGACAACGTGTGCGTGTGGAACTTCGGTTGGACGGCGAGTTAAAAGTGCGCTATCAGGGACGTTACGTGGACATCGGGGAATGCGGCGTGCGCCCGGCCGCGACGAAGACCAGTCCGGGTAAGCCAGTACGCAAAGATCACAACGCCGGAGGGAAAAGCAACTGGATGCGGGGCTTCTTCGATCGCCCCAGTCCAGCGCTATGGAAGTGTGTCGCCGACTGAAACCAGTCAATTCGGAAGACGCTCTTTTTTTAAGCCCAAAGCCTTCGCTCGGGAGTTTCACCAAAGCAATGGGTCCCCGGCTCGAGCAGAGCCCTCCAGGCGCTCCGGAAATCTCACGGGTTCTGCGTCACTGGAGGGCTCCCGCCGATTGCTTCGGAGCCAACCCCGTCGCCTCGGCTTTGGGCAACCCGCCGGGATGCGACTCCCGTGGGGCTGTGGGAACATTACCACGTGGGTCTTCCACAGACCCGCCATTTAGGAACTTTCTACTTGGCTGGGATTAGGAACTTTCTATTTGGCTCCGACAGCCGCGCCCGGACGATTCACGCGGGATTTCTTATCGGCCCCGCGTTCGTCACGGGTCCTGGGGCACACATCTTGAGCGGAATCGGGGCTACGACTGCGAACAGGAAAAGTGATGGAATCGGGCCACAGGGAATCAGCGGCTCGCTCAGGTGATTTCCACGTTCACAACCACCTGTTCGCCCGCTCTCTCCGCCGCTTCCCATTCCCGCCGCAGTATGGCCCGGATCTGTCCGGCGCCCGGCTGTTGAGCCAGGAAAGAGAACGTGTGGACGCCACCGCCCCCTACGCGAGAGTCCGGTGCGGGAGCGTAGCGGTTATCCTGCACAACCAGCTGCGGCGACGAAGAATCCAGCGACCAGCGGTAGCCGGTCGTTGGATTCTCCGCGAGGGAAATGACAACAGTGTCGCCGCGCGCAACCCGAACGGTGCGCCCATTGTCGTTTGCTGTCAGAGCGATCGAAGCCAGAGAACGGTCTCCACTAAAAAACGTACATCTCGTGGATCATCCCGTCGGCTTCTTCGCGATAATTGACGAGCCCCTGTGTCTGTTTGGCGTGAGACGCAAGAACCGTGAATGCAACGATCGCGGTATCCGAATTGTTGGCGAACTTCTTCCAGCCTGCCGGGAAGCCTGCCCACGAATTCCGATTCTGATTGATGGACCACAATGCGTTCACATGAACGCCGTTCACCCACGCGGCAGCCGCCACGGCGGCGGCCTTTTCCATGCTGGGCGGCACCAGTTCGGGTGCTACCCCTCCGCCTGCTTCGTACATCATCTTGAGTTCGGCATCGGTGAGCACCTGAGGCTGGCTTTCGACTGTCGCCGCCGCGCTCTGGCCATTCCCGGGCGGTACCTCAATCGGCGATTTTGTCGGCAATGTCGGTGTGTTTGCTGATTTGTATGCTGGCATGGTATCTCCACATCACCTACAGAACGTAGGCCTGTTTAATCACTGCGTTTTCCTGATAGACATTAACGGGCCGCTTGGCTGCCTTCGCCGCCGACAATTGAATGAGAACATCCATGAAGATGTTGTCATTGTCGTACGCAACGCGGCGCCAGCCGACTCCGCCATCCAGAAACGCCCACGCATTGCGGTCCTGATCCACGGTCCACAATGCCGCTACCTGTCGGTTATTGAGCCAGGAAGTTTCGGCGATCGCATCGGCGGTCACGACGGCCCATGTATCAATGCCGCACTCTCCGTACGCAATCCGGAAGAAACCGCTCTCTCCCCAGCCCGGACCCCAGCTGTTCTTAGCGATCCAGCATCCGGCGCCATCATCGTACCCGATGAGCGAAATGCAGTGACCGCCCGCCTCGCCGCCCGTCACGTGACGATAGACGCCGCTCCTGTAAGCAAAGAAGTCGTCATACACCACGAAGCAGGCCGAAACTGGTCCCTTCGTCGAAATGGCCGCCTTGATGTTGCCGGCGGAAACGCCATGGTAAGCGGTCACCTTCGTGACCCTGTTCTGCCAGTCCGTGCACAAACCGGAGCAATCGGTCTTGCTCGTGTTGTAGGGATAGCAGGCTTCATCGGCGATACCGGGATTGGCCGCACAGGCGAAGGCTTTGTCCGGCATCCAGCCGGTCGCGCACGTGACGCCCTGCGGTTTGCCCAGACAGAAGAACAGGTGTGCCTCGGAAAGATCGATGTTGAGGTTTGGATCCTGACGCTGCACGCGCAGCATGCCCTCGATCGTGGCGCACGTGCCGAACGCTACGCACGAACCGCAATTGCCCTGATCCTTTATCGGAGTAATGTAATTCCGGCCACCGACGTTGCGGAGATCATACGCGGCCGGTAAGCCCGCCTCCACCGCGGGTGACCGCACCAGCGACCTGAATGCCTCTGCCTGCCGCATCACCTGTTCGAATCCCCCAGGGGGAGGTGGTACGCCAAGACGAATCCTCTGTTCTTCGTGAGAGAGCTCGGAAACGGATGTGACTCCAGCCTCCCAGCTCGCATTAGCGGCCTGTATAGCGGCCTGTATCTGAGAAACGTTGATTTTGCCCTCGGGCATCTGTTCCTCCTTTCTGAAACGAGCCCTCCGGCCTCAGTGAGAGAGGTGAGTCGATGGGCGCGAAGGGGCTCTGTGTAAACTCTGCGCTCTCCCCCAGAGTGCCGATACTGGTATTTGCACCAGTAAACGGCTGCTAATTGATTAATCCGAATTCGTGTTAAAACATCAGCAATTTCACACCGCATTCATGAGCTCGCGCGAAGCGCGGTGCATAGAGCGCGAGCGCGATTTCCCGAGGCGCTGTAGACTTGACGCATGGAACGAAAGATGTTCTGGCTCATCTTTTTCGTGCTGGGACTCGCAGCCGATTTCGTTCTCCCCCTGTGGTGGGCTCTCGCCGCCACCATCCCCATCTTTCTCATCAGTTGGTGGATCGTCTATCGCAGCGGTTGGTTTGGATGAACTCGCCGGCAGGCTTGATGGAACGGCTACGGGATTTCGCGCTGGCTCAGGGCGAGCAACTCGAAGATGTCGACTCCGACCGTCTTGCCCTTCACCACGATTGACCCCAGCGGGCGAACGTCAGCCGAGGAGCCAAGTTCATCGCGCGTTGTGTCACTGATGATGATGTGAGTCTTGTATTCCTTGTTTGCGCCTTCGAGGCGCGAAGCAAGGTTGACTCCATCGCCGATTGCCGTGAAATCGACCTTCTTGCCGGTGCCCACATTGCCGAAGATCACTTCCGCGGTGTTGAGGCCAACGCCGATATCCAGCGGCGGTTTACCCGCGGCTTGCCAGCGAGAGTTCAGATCGGCGAGCGACGACATCATATCGAGCGCGGCCCGCGCCGCCAGTTCGGCGTTCGGACGATCGGGCGTGAAAGCCCCCCAATGCGCCATGATGCCGTCACCGATGAATTTGTCCACGATGCCGTCGTGACGAAAGATGATATCCGTCATCGCTTCCAGATATTCATTGAGCTGCGCGAGCAGCGTAACGGGATCCGATTTTTCAGTGAGGGTGGTGAAACTGCGCACATCGGTAAACATGATGGTCAGCTTTTTCTTCTCGCCGCGAAAATCGAACTGGCCAAGGTGATCCATGACGTAGCCGACCAGTTGGGGTGAAACGTAACGTTCGAGCGTCCCGCGTGTGCGGGAGAGCTCGCGATCCACGGTGAGATAGCGATAGACCATGTTGCCCGTGAAGGAGAGCCCGGCGGCAGCGAGCGGCGCAGTCACCGGCAGCCAGGTGTCATGCGCATAGGCGAAAAATGCGACGCCGAGATAGACGCCGATCAACGAAAGCGTCAGGGCCAGCGGCGCAAGGATAGACCGCCACGTAACGATTCCCCACGCAGGAAACGCAGTGCACAGAAGGATCAGAGCAAGCGTGAGTGAGCCCGGAACGCGCCGGATCCCCTGGTTGTGGAGCAGATTATCGAGCGCGGTGGCGAGGACAAAGACGCCCGGCGCGGTTTCGGAGACTGCCGTGGGACGAACTTCGTAACTGCCCGCCGCAGTGGCCCCGACGAAAACAAACTTGCCCGCGAATTCCTCCGGCGAATGTTTCTTGACCGAGGCATCGCACTGGTCGGGGTAGATAGAGCAGATCATCTCCCACAGCGGAACGCGTTTGTAGGACGTGAGAGTGTCGCCATGCCATTTCACAACGTAGTTGCCGGACGCATCGAGAGGCAAGTGGATCGCGTTGATATTGCCGAGAAGGTGAATGGCAGCCTCGGTCCAGAGGGTCGCATACGCGCGGTTTCCGTAGCGCATCACGAGCGGAAGACGACGGGTGATGCCATCGGAATCCGGCGTCCAGAGGATGGAGCCGCTTCCGGCCGCGGCTGCAAGGAGCGACGGTTCCGGAACGTTGAGTGACCAGTGAGCGCGATCGAGTTCAACACCTCCCGGAGTTTCGGTTGGCACGGCCGCGACAGCGGGTGGCGTTAACGCGTTCTGGGTCGTATCGATATGGCCGGAAACGAAGGCGAACGGCAGAATCACATTGCCCGCCGAGCGCATAACATCTCCGAAGGCGGGATCGGCGGCTTCTTCCTTTCCCGTGAACAGCGCATCGAACAGGATGAGCCTGGGCTTGCCTGGCGTGAGATAGCGGACAAGTTCGGTCCAGACGCGCCGCGTCCAGGGCCAGCGGCCAAGCTTGTCTGTGAGGGTACGAAAACTGGCGTTATCAATATCGATGATGACGATATTGGAGTCGCCCGGTGGTTTCACCGTAGCGCGAGCGCGGATATCCGAGGTTCGGTTCTCCAGCCAGTCGAGTGTGCCGGAAGAGGAAAGTCCCCAGACGACGGACGCGATGAGTGCTGAGAGAAGCGCAACAGCAAGGCTGAGTTTTTTCCTGGTTGCGGGCGTGTACAGAAGCGATCCTCAGTGGGCGATGGCCGCGCTGAAGCGCGATTCGAGTGTCGCACCCCCGGCGCCGGCGCTCTGGATGATCGGTTCCAGCCGGGCGATACGCGCGTCGAAGGGCGGATGTGTGGAAAGAATCTGGCCGAACATACGCCGGTTGGCGGGATTGTCATTGAGCGTCTTCAGTGTGGCGAGGAAATCCTTCAGCCCGGAGGCCGCGTAGCCGGCGCGCGCAGCGAGTTGGGTGCCCATTTCATCGGCCTGATCTTCCTTATCGCGGCTGAGGCTGCTGCTGAAGAGATCTTTCAGCATCGCGTCTGATTTGAGCTCCATGACTTCCTGAACGTTGCTGTTCTTCTGTGCTTCCTCTGTTGCCCACGCGGAAGTTTTCTTCGAGCGGATTTCTTTCTCCAGATGTCGCTCCGAGCAATGAACGATCTCATGGCCCAGCGCGCCCGCCAGTTCAGCTTCGTTCTTCATCGAAGCAAGGCTTTGACGGGTGACGAAAATATAACCGCCCGGGAGCGACCATGCCCCCACGATATCGGTATCGAGAATCGCGAAGCGATAAGGCAGCGGACGGCTGGCGTACTGCGCGACCGATGAGCCGACGAGATTGACATAGCGGGTCAGCTTTTCATCATTCACAAGGCCGAACATCGCCACCATCTTCGCCGCGCCCGCTTTGCCGATCGCCTGTTCTTCATCCGCCGACCACGGCGTGAAAGTGTCGACGGCCTTCTGCTTCTCCTCCTGTGCAGCTTTCGTTTTCTGCTTGCCCTGATCGATCTTGTTCTGGATTTTGCTCCCGATGGAGCCGAAACCGCCGAACTGCGCGCAGACGGGGCTGACGGTGAGAGCCGCGACGATTGCTATGGCGCTGAATTTCATTTCTTCTTCAGACCTCCTTCCTGCAGAAACGCGTCGAGTTGATCGCTCGACGGGCGGGCGGCATCCATCGCCTGAACCTTCGCCGCGTCATCCGCACTGGCGTTGGTGGCGAGCATTTTGGCATCGACCTTTCCGTCAGGATCGATGCCGTTGAAACCAAGGGTGGCGGATTCTTTCGACCGGTCAGAGGATTTAATGTTAAGCTGCCCACCAAACAACGGCGCCGGCTTTGCAGATTGCTGCGGCTGATTCGGATGTTGCTGGTTCTGTTGCTGCTGGTTCTGCGGTTTCGGGGCCGCCTGAGTGTTTTGTGCCCCGCCCTGCTGGCTTTGTTGCTGGGCGAAACAGAGGAAAGAGAAGAGAAATCCGGTGACGAGCTTGCCGCGCACGGTCTCAGATTACCAGAAATCGCGGCCACTGAACCCCGGAAGAAAAGCACGTAAATGTGCGAGTTCGACCGGATCCTCTGTGTTCTTCTGGACGGTTACTGGCGGGCTGTGCAGGCCGGTAGTCAACTAACGGCAGGCGTCAGCGCGTGAGAACGCTCACTCCCTGCCCAAAAAAGTGGATTCCATTGCAATCGCGTTCGGTTTACACTACAGCAGTCACTCAGGAGGTTCCGTGAAACCGCTGTCGATTGTGCTTCTCATTTGTTCGGCGATCCCTCTGCATGCCGACATTCAAACGCAGGAAAAAGATCAGGTGCAGTTCGCCGGAGCCCTCGGGCGCATGATGAGCCTCTTCGGCGGCAAAGCCATGCGCGAAGGCGTGATCGATACGGTGGCGGTCAAAGGCAATCGCAAAATCACGTTTAACGATACTGTCGGCACCATCATCGATCTGGACGAGGAGAAGATCTACCAGCTCGATATGAAAGCGAAAACCTACAAGGTACTTACCTTCGATGACATGCGCCGCCAGCTCGAACAGGCTGAGCAGCGCGCACAGAAAGCGGAGGAGAAGCCGCAGGCAACCGCTGAACCCGCGAGCAATCCGGACGCGAAGCAGATCCAGATCGATTTCGACCTGAAGGACAGCGGCCAGAAGAAGAACATCAACGGTTATGACTGCCACGAGGTGGTGATGACCATCTCGGTGCATGAGAAGGATAAGACGCTGGAGCAATCCGGCGGAATGGTCCTGACCACGCACGAATGGCTCGCGCCGCGCGTCCCCTCGATGCAGGAGATCGCCGACTTCGACCGCCGTTACGAAGAAAAACTCCACGGGCCGACTTACGCCGCCATGCCTTCCGCCGATCAAATGGCAGCCGCGGCGGCAATGTACCCGATGCTCGCGCCCGCGCTCGGCCGCCTGAACACGGAAAACGTAAATACGGATGGAACCCCGGTCCTGATCTCGATGGTGACGGAATCGGTCGCCAGCCCGGAGCAGCAACAGCAGCAGGAAAAGTCGCAGCAGAAAGAAAGCTCGGGCAGCGTACCCACTTCGGTAGGCGGTCTCATCGGCGGATTCGGGCGGCGCGCTCTCGCAAGTCGCGCCCAGAAACAACAACAGAAGGACAACAGCACACCGGGCCGGGCCACGGTGATGACCATGAATCATGAACTGCTGAAAGCCGTTGACAGCGTGAGTTCGGCGGATGTCGCGATCCCGAGCGGCTTTAAGCAAAAGAACTGATTTCAGGCGCGCGCAATTCCTGGCACGGCCGTCAGGCAGCACCACACAAATATGCCGCAAGGATTTGTTGCAGCAGCGGCTCGCGTGGATAAGGGTGGACCGTATAGTGCCGGAAGCCTTCGCCGAACCCGGCGCCCGCTCTCGCGCCACAAGCGCGGGTCCATTCCTCCATCTGCCTGAGATAATCATCGGTCCCATGCTGCTGCTGTAGCCACATTCGCTGGCTACTGTGTTTGCCGAGCATCCGGGTCTTCATCTCAAATGTGGATGTGACATCGATCGTAAAATCCGGGACCGCCAGACGCCCGCTCCGGTCGTGCTGATCGATCGGATCCATATAGTAGAGGTGTGGAATCCGTGGCAGAGCCGGATTCTTAGCAGGCGTCACGTAGTTCGGGATGGACGATGCGAAACACGCATCGCGAACCAGCTCGCTCGTCGCTTCGTGATCGGACAAATAATCACTCGGCGCAGCGGTGAGAACAATCTCGGCGCGAAGATTCCGCAACAGCCCGGTAACGGCGCGCCGCGACGGATCATCGCTGAAGATAGCCATATCCAGGAAACCGCCCCAAAGATATCTGGCGCCGATCAACTCCGCGGACTCCGTCGCCTCGGCCTTGCGGATAGCGGCAATCTCATCCGGGCCCTGAATTGCCGACCCGCAATCGCCCGCGCTCAAGGTGACAATCGTGATCTCGTGCCCAAGCGCGCTGAGGAGCGCGAGCGTGCCTCCGGCAAGGATCTCCGCGTCATCGGGGTGAGCATGGATGCTGGCGATACGCAATGGTCTCTCCGGGCTGTCGTTCACGTCTTACGGGTTTTGAACCGGAGGGGTTTCGGAACCTTGATAGTCCTCTGAAGAGCCATCGGTTCGAACGTTTGCAGGTCGCGGATGACCGCCCTGCGTAACGCTTCCTTCTGATCCTCGGTGGCGCCCTTCAGCTCATCAATTCGTTTCATGATCTGGCCGATCGGGCTGGCGGCATCCTCCGTCCGTTTGGCCGCACTCGCCGCCTTTTTTTCTGCCCGTTTCTTGAGCCAGGCGCGAACCATGCCGCACACCGCGGCGATCTCAACCAGCGCCGCGTGCGCATTCTTCAGCCACTCAGCCCACCGCTGCAGGTCGGCCGGCGTTGGCAGATGTGCAGGAATCTGAAGGAACAGGTCGACCCAAAACGTTCCCGTTCCGGCTGCGCGAATCTGCAGAGGAAGCGGAATGATGGAATCGAGATCGGCATCTTCTTCAGTGCTCAGAAGCAGCGCGGCAATCGGAATCAGTTCGGTTCCGTCCAACTCCGGCACGCGCAGAATGAAATCCAGAGCATACAATTGACGCACATTCCGGAGCCGCTTCTCGATCAGGGCTGCCGTGGGTGTTTCATCATCCGCCAGCAGGACAACTCTTACCGGTTCTGAATAGCTCGGCGGCTTTTCCGGCGGCTTACGAGGGGCGGGCTTTTTGCGAGGCTCATTAGTTTCTGTGCGCGGCATAGAGGTACCCGACTGGACTCCTTGCGGAACAGTTTATCTCCTGACGGCCATCAGGATTCTGCTTCGGACGCGCGGCCATCGCCGCCAGCAACCGGAATTCAGAAATATAGGTATTCTGAGTTCAATGTCGACCTGGTGGAATCGGCTGTGGACAAACCGCTACCGGTCCTGTTTAGCGGCGGCCGTACTCGCCGGCATCGCCCTCCTCGTCCGGATGGCCCTCAATGGCTTCGCCGGGCGCGGGGCACCGTATCTGACGTTTTTCCTCGCCACCACCGTCAGTGCCTCAGAAGGCGGCTTTTGGCCAGGCTTGATCGCATTGATCATCGGTGGCCTGCTCGCCGGCTTCATCGTCACGCCAGGAGGATGGGCGCACCTCGTCGACCCGTCTGATCCACTCGCGCTGCTGCGTTATCTCGTGGCCGGCGGTTTCGTTTGCTGGGTATGCCAGGCCCTGATCAATTCGCGCGATCGCGCCAGAGATGCGGAAGAGAAACTTCGACAAAGCGAACGCCTCCTCCGCGAGCAAAGAGACGCTCTCGAACGATCCAATCGTGACCTCGAACAGTTTGCCTTCGTGGCATCCCACGACCTGCAGGAGCCTCTCCGAATCGTCAATATCTATTCCGACCTGTTGTTGCGAAAACTGAATACCGCGGCTGTGGACGAATTGCATCAGTACCGCGAATTCATCCAGACCGGCGTCACCAGAATGTCCAGTCTGATCCGCGATGTCCTCCAGTATTCACGGGTCATCCACGGCGAACTCCAGATCTCGCCGGTTGACGCCAATGCCGCTGTCGCCGATGCGATGGCAGCGCTCCGCGGCCTTATAAAGGAAGCCGACGCCGAAATATTCATCGAACAGCTGCCGACGGTCGAGGCGGCGTTATCCCCATTGACGCAGGTCTTTCAGAATTTACTTTCAAACGCAATCAAGTATCGAAAGCGCGATGTGCGCCCGGAGATACGAGTCAGCGCACAAGTGAAGGAAACCGCTGCCATCTTCGAAGTCCGTGATAACGGCATCGGATTTGAGCCCCAGTACGCTTCGAAAATCTTCGATCTCTTTGCCCGGTTGGATAATGATCGCACGGAAGGCACCGGCCTCGGCCTCGCAATCTGCAAACGAATCATCGAGCGTTACGGCGGGAAAATATGGGCAGAATCGACGCATGGAACGGGCGCCAGGCTGTTTTTTCAGCTTCCCGTGCCGGTTCCTGCTGGCGCCGCACAAACTCGCGCAAGCGGCTCCGGTCCGATAGGCCGCGGAGCCGCTTCGCTGCAATGCTGAGTCGCTATCTGAACAACGAAGGCGCAAGCTCGTTCAGATAAATTCGCCAGTTCGACCACGTATGGCCGCCACTGCTCTCGTCGAAATGGTAGTTGATTCCCACCTTTTGGAGCTGCGACGCGAGATTCTCGCCGTTTGACACCTTCACCACGGGGTCATCCTTGCCGTGTCCCACGAAGTAATACTTCACGCCGTCTTTTTTCAGCGCTTCGAGCTTATCGGTAATATCGGCCGCTGTGCCCATACTGAAGACGCCAATATAGCTGAACGTGTCCGGATGCGCATTCGTCGCCGCAAGGGTATGCCCGCCGCCCATGGAAAGCCCGGCGATCGCGCGGTCGTCTTTGTTGCTGATCACTCGATAGTTCTTCTCGATGTAGGGCATCACGTCCTTCACAAGGCTTTCCGGAAACGCGCTGTTGAAAGCACCGCCGCGTCCACCGGAACCGCCGCGCCCGCCCGCCCGGCCTGCTCCGCTCGCTCCGGCGCCGCCGCGGCCTCCAGCGAACGCTCCCACCACACCCACTTCACCGGGGTTGCCGGTGTTTCCGATATTCTGTCCGGGTACGTCGCCGTAGCCCGGTCCCATCTTCTGATTCGCGTTGCCGTTGGTCATCACGACAATCATCGGCTTCGCTTTGCCGGACGCGATCAGGTTGTCCATGATCACGCTGGCGCGCCCCATGTTGTTCCACGCGTCCTCATCTCCACCCGCGCCATGGAGCAGATAGAGAACCGGATATTTCTGCTTCCCGGTGTCATAGCCCGCCGGAGTATAGACGTACATGCGGCGCGGCGAAGCGGCCGGAAGAGTCGGCGAGGGATACCAGACCTCGCTCACGTTGCCGTGCGGAACATCGTGGATGATGTAGTTTTCCGATAACGGTCCTTCCACAATAAAGAAGTTGGAGTAGCGCGTACCGTCGCGCAAATGATTTGCATCGGAAGGATCGAGAACGGTTACGCCATCCACGGAAAATGTGTAGCTCCACAATTCGGGATTCAGCGGCCCGACGGTGGTGGACCAGATTCCCGCGTCATCCTTCGTCATCGCGACGTTGCGGCCTTCCGGCCAATCGCCGTTGAGCACAACTTCGGTTGCCTTCGGCGCGCGGAGACGGAACGTGACTTTGTGGTCGCTGGAGATTTCGGGAGAGCGCAGGGCCGGGCCGCGGCCCATCCCTCTTCCACCCCGGCCGGATGCGCCGGCAGGAGGCCCAGGCGGCTGTGCATACATTGCCGAAGCGAGAAGCGCTGACAATACTGCGATTTTTATCTTCATTCGTGAATCCCCTTTGTTTTTTACCGGCTTCCCCACGTCGCCCGGTCAGCGCTCATAGTACCGCAAGTCGGCGGATGAAGTGTATACTGTATACGATTGTGCGAATAACGCGCAGCCGTCAGAGTGCCTGTTATTTCCGCACGTCGTACCGCAGCGCCACCATGCCATTGGTGTATGCCCTCGTCTCTACAAGGTGCAGAGGGACATCCAGGTTCAGCCCCTCAAAAAATGAGATGCCGTCCCCAATCACCACCGGCACGATCGAATAGCGCACTTCGTCGGCGAGCCCGAGGCGGATGCACTCAGCGGCCACCTGACCGCCGCCCACAAACCAGATGCTGCGGAACTGCGGCTTCAACCTCTCCTCCACCAGTTGCCGGAGGTCGCCCGCGAGGAACTCGACGGTGGCTCTGTTTTTCGGCAGTGTGCGGCGAGTGAGAACGAACGTTGGTTTGTCGCCGTAGGACCATCCGAGACCCCTGGCCTCGAAATGGAGGGCCGTCTCATATGTCCGCGAGCCCATCACGTAGCAGTCGATCGAGCTGAGAAACGTCAGAACGGCTTCGGGTGTCAGCGTATCGCCGCGCTCATAGTGATCCGATGTCTCGATCCAGTCCACGTCTCCATTGCGCCTGGCGATGAAACCGTCGAGGCTCGCCGCCATATGAATCGTGACCCGCGATTGTCCGCTCTCCATAGTCTTCGTATTTCAACCCCGCGACTCGTTGAAACCTCGCCCGCTCAGAATCATCGGCACGCATTTATTCGCTCGCGCCATCCTGGTGTTCGCCTGCTTCGCGCTTGAGATATGGAAGATGTATGACTTCCGCCGGCCTGGCGTCAGTGCTTCGAACGCTGCCTTGAGAACTTTGCTGGCGTTGAGTCTGGCCTGCAATTCCTCCGGAATCGCGTACTCAGAAGGCTTCTTGAGTTCAACCTTCTTCCCGGATTCCTCGATCCTGATGGCCTCATGGACGTAATCCGTCAGGGTTGACCGCAGCGCCGAGATCTCTTTGACCGAAGTGAATTTGATCCACCGTCCCGCCTGTGTGTGCACTCCGACCTTTTGAAGGATGCCCTCCGGGTCCTTGAGCAGCGCACCTTTGAAAAACGAGAGCGCGCAGGACTCCTTGAGCGGAATCACGATCGCAACGTTCTTCTTCTGGAAGGTGAAGCAGGGTTTGCCCCACTTCAGCTCTTCGGTCAGGCCGCAGTCGAGCGCAAGTTTGCGCAGCCTGTCCGTTTCTTCCTGCCACTTTTTCGCATAGGGAATGTTCATCTTCGCGCCTTTCCGTAAGAATATCCCCGCCATCGTGTTTCGAAGGCGGCTCCGATTGAACACCCCGGCGCACGGAATGCCCACTGGCGCCGCGGGTCAGTAATTCAAGGGCACACGACGTCGCGTCAGCTCAAACGCGACTGAAAGTCGCGGATCCGCTGGATTCCCGCCCGGAGCACCCAGCACTGCTGTGGCTGTCCTCCGCGTTAAGATGGTGCCGGCCGTTCTGGTATGTGAAGGAGGAACGAACATGCTCGGCAGACGAGAGTTCCTGCAACAGACCGCTGCTCTCGCAATCGCCCAATCCGCCCGGGCTGCGGACGCGAACAGCATCGCCGTCGATCCGAAGCCGCTCTTCGAGATCTCACCATTGCTCTACATGCAGTTCATGGAGCCGTTAGGCACAACCGACGGTTCCGTGGAAGCGGCCTGGAACTACGATACCGACAACTGGCGGCAGGATTTCATCGATGTTGTGGCGGATCTTGCGCCCGGCGTCATTCGCTTCGGTGGCCTCTACAGCCGTTACCACCGCTGGCGGGAAGGCGTGGGGCCAGTCGCTTCCCGGCCGCTGACACGGAACTACGTTTGGGGTGGCAAAGAAACCAA
>CAZPZE010000790.1:0-2199 GCA_964590625.1 uncultured Solibacteraceae bacterium | reverse complement strand
CTCACGGCGCAGAGTTCCGCTCCCGAAATTCCGTTCACCGCCGTCGACGCCCTGAAGTACCCCGCCAGCGTTCCCATCGGCGAAGTCGCCGGTGTCGCCACCGATTCGCACGGCAACATCTTCGTCT
This sequence comes from uncultured Solibacteraceae bacterium, assembly GCA_964590625.1. Taxonomy (GTDB): domain Bacteria; phylum Acidobacteriota; class Terriglobia; order Bryobacterales; family Bryobacteraceae; genus BOG-234. The sequence continues at coordinate 2,072 of CAZPZE010000790.1, read as the reverse complement.
ACACGCGCACCGGCCATCCCACCATCACGATTGGCACCGCGCGCCCATTCGCGCACGGCGGCTCGCGCCTCTTTGAATTCGACCCGATGGGCAACTACTTGCGCGAGATCGGCAAGGACATCTATGGCTTCCTCGAAGCCCAGCAGGTGCGCGTCGATCCGCAGGACAACATCTGGGTGGTCGACCAGTTCTCCACTATGGTGATCAAGTTCAATCCGCAGGGACGCGTGATGATGCTGCTCGGCCGGAAAGCCGAAGCCGAGCGCGTGCCGGCGGCGCCCCTCAATGCGGCGCCCGCTGGACGTGGCGGCCGCGGCGGCGGAGCACCCGGCGCGGGCCAGCCGAGCGATCTCTTCAACCGCCCCACCGACGTCGCCTGGGATTCCGAAGGCAACATCTACGTCGCCGACGGTTTCGGCAATGCCCGCATCGCCAAGTTCGATAAGAACGGCAAGTTCATCAAGTCCTGGGGCTCGCGCGGCTCCGCGAACGGCCAGTTCGAAACCGTCGCCGGCATCGCGATTGACAAGCAGAACAACGTCTATGCCGCCGACCCCGGCAACAAGCGCATTCAGGTCTTCGACGGCAACGGCACGTGGAGGAGCAACATCACGAATATCGGCGCACCGGCCGCCGTCTGCATCTCACCCGGCGCGCACCAATATCTGTACGCGTCGAATTCCAACCCCATCGATGACATCGATACCGGCGGCGAAATTTACCGCCTCGAGCTCGATGGCAAGGTGCTCGGCCAGTTCGGCAAAGCCGGCAAGCCCCTCAAGGAATTCGGCACCACGAACGCGATCGATTGCCGCGGCAACACGACGCTCTACGTCGGCGAGCTCGGCAACTGGCGAGTCCAGAAAGTGACGCTCCCCGCGAAATAATCCGTGACCGAAACTTCGCCCAGACGCTGGGTCATGATCGGTCTCGCGTTCTGGGCGACGGTCATCAACTATCTCGATCGTCAGACGCTCTCCGTCGCGGCGCCCGTACTGCGCGACCAGTTCCACATGAGCAATGTGGATTACTCGCGCGTGGTCTTCGCCTTTCTGCTGGCGTACACGATCATGAACGGCGTCTCCGGGCCGCTCATCGATCGCCTCGGCACGCGGCTTGGCTACGCGCTCTGCATCGGATGGTGGAGTCTGTCCTCCATCCTGCACGCCTTCGCGCAGGGCGCGCTCAGCCTCGGCGCATTTCGATTTCTGCTTGGCGTAGGCGAAGCCGGCAACTGGCCCGCGGCGGTCAAAGTCGTCTCCGAGTGGTTCCCCGCCCGCGAGCGCGCCATGGCGTGCGGCATCTTCAACAGCGGATCGTCGATCGGCGCCATCCTCGCGCCGCCCATCGTCGCGTGGATTCTGCTCACATGGGGATGGCGCGCCGCTTTCCTCGCCATCGGCATCACCGGCCTGATCTGGCTGCTGTTCTGGTGGCCGATCTATCGCACGCCGGACGCCCCACCAGCCGCCGAAGAAATCGCTGCGTCCTCCGCCGCGCCGCTCAGCGTCTGGCAACTCCTGCGCGTGCGCTTCGTCTGGTCCTTCCTGCTGGCGAAGATCTTCATGGACCCGGTCTGGTATTTCTACATCTTCTGGTTTCCCGAATACCTGAAGAACGCCCGCCACTTCAATATGGCGGCCATCGGCAAATTCGCATGGATCCCGTTCGTCGTCTCGGGCCTCGGCAATTTCGCGGGCGGCGGCATCTCAGGCTGGTTGCTGCGGCGCGGCGTCTCCACTACCGTGGCGCGCAAAGGCTCCGTCACGTTCTTCGCCATCCTGATGATGTCCGCGATCCCCGCGGTGCTCGTCGACAGCCCGTGGGTTTCGATCGGCTTCGTTTCGCTGGCGATGGCCGGCTATACCGGCTGCCTCGCCAACATGCTCGCCATGCCCGCCGACGTCTTTCCGCAAAGCGCCGTCGCATCTGTCTACGGCCTCGCCAGCATGGGCTCCGGCTTCGGCGGCATGGTCTTCACCCTGATCACCGGCTGGGTGGTCGACCACTACTCCTACACGCCGGTCTTCATCGGCTTCGGCTTCGTGCCGCTTATTTGCGCGCTGGTGATG
>CAZPZE010000789.1:0-3666 GCA_964590625.1 uncultured Solibacteraceae bacterium | reverse complement strand
CATCTGCCGGTGGATCATCCGGAGCAGCTTTCGTTCATCGACTGGAGCGGAACGGGATTTCCGCGCGGGATTGCCGACGCCGCTTCGGGAAGCACATGGCCCGACGGCGGGATGAAGATTGCGGACTTCTTCTCTTATCCGTCGTACGAATCCTTCCACCGGAATGCGGCGAAGCGCGCGCAGATCGCCGCGTATCTGGACAGCAGGCAGGTGAGCATCTCGTTCGCCGGGCGTCCGATCGTCGGAGAAGAACGCGATGTCACCGGAAATTTTCTCCCGCTGCTTCGGGTTCGTCCGTTCGAAGGGCGTTTGCTTTCTGATGCCGATGATAATCCCGCGGCAGCGCCGGCAGTCGTGCTCTCGCATAGTTTCTGGGCCAATACGCTGGGCTCGCCGGAGGATGCGATAGGCCACACGATCACGATCAACCACCAGTCTTTCACCGTTGCGGGTGTGCTTTCAAAGGAGTTCTACGGTCTTTTCCCCAGCGATAAGACCGATCTCTACGCGCCGCTGCATCACGCGGGCAAAGCGGGGGGCGCCTGGGGCGGCCCCGACGATCTTTCGAATAACCGCTACTGGGGCGTCCATCTGATTGCGCGGCGGACACCCGGAGTCACGAACGCTCAGTTGCAGTCCACGCTGGACGCGATATTTCCGACAACGTGGTCGCAGCGGATTGAGGATCCGTCGCAGGCGCCGCACGTCCACATGGTGGACGGCGCGAGCGGTGATGGAGCGCTTCGACGGGAGTTCCGCAGTCCCCTCCTCGTGCTCGGCGCGCTGGTCGGGTTGCTGCTGACAATCGCGTGCACGAATATTGCGAATCTGCTTCTCGCCCGCGCGACCGCACGCCGCAACGAAATGGCGGCGCGTATTTCGCTTGGCTGCAGCCGCTCCCGGCTGATGCGGCAGTTCTTCACGGAAAGCGCGCTGCTTGCTCTGCTGGGCGGCGTCGCCAGCATCGCGATCGCATTCATGGCTGCGAATTTGCTCGGAAGGTTTGTGACGATCAACGATTCCGCGCCGCTCTCCGTCGCTCTCGATTCCCGCGTCTTCGCGATCGTGGGCGTCTGCACGGCGGCGGCCCTGCTGGTCTTCGGATTGTTTCCCGCGTGGCATAGTTCGCGCGTGCCGAGCGGCCTCGCGGCCCGGGAGGGAACGGGTGTTCTCGGTTATTCCGGCCTCACTCGGTGGACCGGGGGGCGGCTGCTCGTGCTGGTACAGATGGCGATGTCGGTGATTCTGGTGATGACCGCCGTGATGTTCACGCGCAACCTGCTCGCGATTGAAAATGCGGATCCGGGATTTGATCGCCGCAATCTGGTGATGTTCGGATTGCGGCCTGGAACATCCGGTTACGAGACGTCCCGGCTCCCCATCTTCTATTCCAATGTCGAGAAGCGGCTTTCCACAATACCGGGAGTGGAGGTAGCAGGACTCGCGTCGACGAGGCCGATGAACGTGGGCGGAAGGTGGGAATCGATCCGTCTGAGCGGCGGCGCGGAAAGCTTCACGGCCAACGTCAACGGGATCTCGCCTTCGTATCTCTCGCTCTACACGCAAGGTCTGGTGGCGGGCAGGAACTTCACGCAGGCGGATATCAACAGCGCGTCGAAAGTCGCGATTCTCAGTGAGGATCTCGCCCGGCGTCTTGGCGGAAATTCAGTCATCGGGCGGAGCGTGGAGTTCACCGATGGACCGCCCGGCGCGCGGCCGGCTTCGTGGCAGGTGATCGGGATTGCGCCGGTGATTATCGCGACGTCGATGAAGGATCATCCCTACGTATTGTGGCTTCCGCGTGGTCGCGAGGCGAAGGAGACGACAGTGGTGATCCGGACGGGGCCGCCACCACGGGCGATGCTGCCGTCGATTCGGAGGGCTGTGGCGGAGATCGATCCGAACGTTCCGCTGGTGGAAGTGACCACGATGGAGGAGCAGATTGCGAAGGGCCTGCAGCGCGAGCGGATGTTTGCGACGCTTTGCGGCGGCTTCGGCGTCCTGGCGCTGGTGCTTTCTGTGGTCGGGCTCTACGGCGTGATGGCGTACAGCATTTCGCGGCGGCGCGGCGAGATTGGGGTGCGGCTGGCGCTGGGAGCGCGTCCGCTGGATGTGCTTGCGATGGTACTTCGCGAGGGATTGGTTCTGGCGGGGGCGGGAATTTTGATTGGGGTGCCCGTGATTTTTCTTGGGGCGAAGTATGTGGCGAAAGAGCTGTATCAGATGAAGCCGATCGAGCCGGTGACCGTTTTGCTGACTCTCGGGATTCTGCTGCTATCCGCGATCGCCGCGATCAGTATTCCTGCGCTGCGCGCTTCGGCGCTGGAGCCTTCGGAGACGCTGCGGCAGGAGTAAAGACAAGCATTCCGGACGCTCCGGGTCGGCCGGAAGGCCGACGGCCGGGCCGAAGCCCGGCACCACAATGCTGCCTTGACTGAGGCAGGAAAGGTGGCTGAGTTAGAACGTGACTGTTGCGCCCTTCGCAGGGTGGAAATTTTTCACGGTCGAGCCGTAGCGGACTTTGATCGGATTTCCAGCCGTTGAGTGAATCGTCGCGCTCGCAAGCTTGCCGTCTTTCCAGCTCAGATCGACATCGAAGGCGCCACGCGCGCGCAGGCCTTTGATCGAACCCGAAGGCCAGGCTGACGGCAGCGCCGGGAGCAGATCGATTTCGCCGTCGCGGCTCTGCATCAGCATTTCGACGATCGCGTTGGCGCCGCCGAAATTGCCATCGATCTGGAATGGCGGATGAGCGTCGAACATATCCGGATAGGTGCGCTTCGGGCTCAGCAGGAAATCGAAAATTTTGTAGGCGTGTTCGCCGTCTCCGAGACGAGCCCAGAGATTGATGCGCCAGGCGGTCGCCCACCCCGTCGCTTCATCGCCGCGGATTTCGAGCGACTTCTTCGCGGCGGCCGCGAACTGCGGCGTATCGCGCGTGTTGATCTGCCAGCTCGGGAAAAGTCCGAACAGATGCGAGACGTGGCGATGGTGGATGTCCTTCGCCTGCAGATCCCAGTCTTCCAGCCACTCCTGCAACTGGCCGGCGTGGCCGATCTGGAGCGGGGCGAGGCGCGCGCGGTCATCGGCGATCTGCTTGCGGAGGTCAGGATCGACGCCGAGAATTTCCGCTGCCTGGATCGTATCGGCGAAGAGGTCGCGAAGAATCTCCATGTCCATCGTGGGACCGGGCGCGATCGAAGCGCCCATGGGATGCGCGTTCTCGGGCGAGAGCGAAGGATTGGTGACGAGCCAGTGGTGGGTCGGCTCTTCGACCAGCGTATCGAGGAAGAACTGCGATGCGCCCTTGAGCGCGGGATAAACCTTCGCGAGATAAGCTTTGTCGCGGTTGTAATCGTAGTGATCCCAGAGATAGAGGGCGAGCCATGCGCCGCCGGTGGGCCACATGCCGTAGGGCGCGCCGTCAATAGGCGCGGATGCGCGCCAGAGATCGGTGTTGTGATGAACGACCCAGCCGCGCGCGCCATACATTTCTTTCGCGGTGCGGCCGCCGGTATCCGTGAGGTCCATGATCATCGCGATCAGCGGATCGACGCACTCCGCGAGATTGGTGGATTCCGCGGGCCAGTAGTTCATCTCGGTGTTGATGTTGATGGTGTACTTGCTGTCCCACGGCGGCGTCATGCTTTCGTTCCAGATGCCCTG
>CAZPZE010000788.1:0-5337 GCA_964590625.1 uncultured Solibacteraceae bacterium | reverse complement strand
CGGCGAAGAAATCAAAGTGCAGGGCCCCAAAGGAACGCTGACAGTTCCGGTTCCGGCGGGGATTCGCGTTGAGCAGAACGGGGCGATCCTGAATATCCTTCGGGACTCCGACGAACATGCCGCGCTGCACGGGCTCACGAGGGCGCTGGCCGCCAATGCCGTTCACGGCGTAGGCGCGGGCTTCACTCGCGAACTCGACATCGTGGGCATTGGCTATCGCGCTGAAGTCAAAGGCAGGATCGCCTCGTTCGTCCTGGGGTATTCGCACCCGATCGAGGTTCTGATGCCGGAAGGCGTCGATCTGAAGATCGATAAGCAGACCCATCTTGTTCTCTCGAGCCACGACAAGCAGCTGCTCGGCCAGGTGGCGGCCAATATTCGTTCGCTGCGCAAGCCCGATCCGTACAAGAACAAGGGCGTGCGCTACACCGGCGAAGTGCTGCGCAAGAAAGTCGGCAAGAGCGGCGCGACAGGAGGCAAGAAGTAAATGGTCCGCAAGATCTCCAAAGACGAAATCCGCCGGCGCATTCACACGCGTATCCGGCGCCGGGTCAGCGGCACGCCCGAGCAGCCCCGCCTCGCCGTGTTTCGCAGCGTGGCTCACATCTACGCTCAGGTTATCGACGATTCAAAGGGCGTTACCCTCGTGGCTGCAAGCTCGAACGAAAAGAATGCGAGCGGCACCGGCGGCAATGTCGCCGCGGCGAAGGAAATCGGCAAGCGCGTTGCCGAGCGGGCGAAGGAAAAGGGCATCAAGCGCGTGGTGTTCGATCGTGGCGGCTATCTCTACCATGGCCGTATCAAGGCGCTCGCCGAAGCGGCGCGCGAAGCAGGACTGGAGTTCTAATGCCGGCAATTACCGTGAAGCGGGTCGATCCGCAGGCACTCAATCTCAAGGAAAACGTCGTCGCGATCAACCGCGTCACGAAGGTCGTCAAGGGCGGCAAGAACATGAGCTTCTCGGCTCTCGTTGTGGTCGGTGACGCGCAGGCGCGCGTGGTCGGCTTCGGCGTCGGAAAAGCCAAGGAAGTTCCCTCCGCCATCCGCAAGGGCATCGAAGCGGCGAAGAAGAATCTGCGCCGCGTGCACCTGCTCGACAGCACGATTCCGCATCAGGTGCTCGGCCGCTTTGGTGCCGGTCTCGTAATGCTGAAGCCGGCCCGTGAAGGTACAGGCGTCATCGCCGGCGGACCGGTGCGCGCGGTGGTGCAGGCCTGCGGCATCCCGAACGTACTCACCAAGTCGATCGGCAGCCACAATCCGCACAACGTGGTGAAGGCAACCATCAACGCTCTCGAACAGCTCCGCGACATCAAGGCCGTGCGCGAAATGCGTGGGCTCGATGGCGCGAAGCATCAGGAACCGGGGCGGCCCGAATAAGGACTCGATATGCAAGGCAAGACGATCAAAATCAAACTGATTGGCAGCGTCATCTGCACGCCGGAAAAGCATAAGGTGATCGTGCGGAGTCTCGGACTGCGCAAGTTCAATCAGGTGGTGGAGCGGCCGGATACGCCCGCTTTCCGTGGTTTCGTGAAGAAAGTGCCGCACCTGCTGGCACTGGTCGATTAAGGATTAACAGCGATGAATCTCAGTTCACTCAAACCGCCGGCAGGCCAGAAGCACCGCAAGAAGCGCGTCGGACGCGGCATGGGATCGGGACGCGGCAAGACTTCAACCCGCGGCCACAAGGGCGCGCGCGCCATCTCCGGCTACAGCATCATGCGCGGCTTCGAAGGCGGCCAGATGCCGCTGCACCGCCGCCTGCCGAAGCGCGGCTTCAACAACATCTTCAAGAAGGAATACGCCATCGTCAATCTCCGCGATCTCGAAAAGCTCCCCGGCGATACATTCACCGCCGACCGGCTGCTCGAGCTGGGCGTGATCAACAAGCTGGGCGACGGTCTCAAGGTCCTCGCCACCGGCAACATCACGCGCAAAATCGCGGTCGAGGCCCACGTGTTTTCCAAAGCCGCTGCCGAAAAAATTGAAAAGGCAGGCGGCAAGGCCACAGTGATCGGAGCGGCGGCAGCTTAGGTGAGAAACACTCGTCCGGCGCCGGAAGAAACGAGGATCCCGTGAAATTGTTTGAAGCATTTGCCAATATTTTTCGAATCAAGGATCTCCGGAATCGCTTTCTGTTCATGCTGGCCATGCTGGCCGTCTACCGGCTCGGCAGCTTCATTCCCACGCCTGGCATCAACACCGTTCGCTGGGAGGAATTCCTCTCCGGACAGGCTGGTTCGATCTTCGGCTTCTTCGATCTCTTCGCCGGCGGCAATATTCGCCGGCTTTCGGTCTTCGCCCTGGGCATCATGCCCTACATCACGGCGTCGATCATTCTGCAGTTGCTGACTGTCGTCGTCCCCACCCTCGAAAAGCTTTCGAAGGAAGGCGAACTCGGCCGCCGCAAGATCACCCAGTGGACCCGTTACCTGACGGTCGCCCTCGCGATCGCGCAGTCGTTCGGTATCGCGATCAGCCTCGAGAGCAGTTCGGCCGGTCTCGTCATCAACCCCGGCTTCGGCTTCACCCTGCTGACGATCCTTTCGCTCACCACCGGTTCCGCGTTCATCATGTGGCTCGGTGAACAGATCACGGAGCGCGGTATCGGCAACGGCATGTCGCTGATCATCTTCACCGGCATCGTGGTCGGCATCCCCAACGCTATCGGCAATCTCTATACCAACGTCTTCGTTACGCACTCCTGGAGCTTCCTGCAGCTCATCATCGTTCTCGTGATGATGGTGGCCGTGGTCGCCTTCATCGTGCTTGTGGAATCGGGCGAGCGCCGCATTCCAGTGCAGTACGCCAAGCGCGTTGTGGGGCGCCGCGTGATGGGCGGGCAGTCCACCCACATGCCGCTCAAGGTCAACGCCGGCGGCGTGATCCCGGTGATCTTCGCTTCGTCGATTCTCGCTTTCCCCCAGACGATCGCCAACTATCCGTGGGTGCGCGCCAACACGTGGCTGAGCAACACCCTGTTCTCCATCGGACGCGGCGAGCCGCTCTACGTGATTCTGTTCGTGGCGCTGATCATCTTCTTCTGCTTCTTCTACATTTCCATCATTTTCAATCCGAACGAAGCGGCCGACAATATGCGCAAATACGGTGGATTCATCCCCGGCATTCGCCCCGGCCGCAGCACGTCGGATTACATGAACACCATCCTGACCCGCATCACGCTGGTGGGCGCCGTCTATCTCGCCGTCCTCTGCCTGATTCCGGACGTCATGCTCGGCGGTATTCACCTGAACCACCTGCCAGTCGTCGGGAACTTTATCGACACTTATTTCCCCCGCTGGATTCTGGACGGCATGAACGTTCAGTTCTACTTCGGCGGCACCTCGCTGCTGATCGTGGTCGGCGTGGCGATGGATACGATCAACCAGGTGGAAGCCCAGTTGATCATGCGGCACTACGAAGGCTTTACTCCCCGGGCTGGCCGGATTCGCGGGCGGCGCAGCTAGGTTGATGGTCTTGCCTGATCTGGGGATCACGCCCGCGCCGTCTGTTTCGGAATCGAAGCAGCAGCCGCTGGCCGTCGTTTTGTTCGGCTCGCCGGGTTCTGGCAAGGGCACGCAGGCCAGATTTCTGGTCCGCTGGCTCGGCGTTCCTCATATTTCGACCGGCGACATGCTCCGCGAGCATGTTCGCACCGGTACCGAACTGGGCCGCAACATCGCCGCCCAGATGAAAGCCGGGCAGCTCGTTCCCGACCGTCTGGTGAACGACCTGGTCTTTGAAAGAATCCACCAGCCCGACTGCGCAAACGGCTGTATTCTGGACGGTTACCCCCGCACCCCGGAGCAGGCTACCCAATTGATGCGCTCGCTCGAGGGGACGGCAATGACAGAGGTGGTAATTCACCTCGTTGTTGATTACAATGTAATTATCTCCCGTATGGCCGGGAGACGCGTGTGCCCGCAGTGCGGCACCCTTTACAACGCCATCTCCAACCGGCCGGTTACGGAAGGAATCTGCGATCTCGACGGCGCGGCTCTGGTGGTTCGGGAAGATGATCGGCCGGAAGTGGTGCGCGCCCGGCTTGATGAGTATGAAGCGCTGACCCGCCCCGTGATCGATTCGTTCCGGCAGGCGGGTGTACCGTTTTTTGAAATTATGGCCGGCGACCGCGGTCCTGAGGAGATTTTCCAGGGGATCCAGCAATCGCTGGAGTCGAGTGGTCTGGTAGCGAAGAATTTGCTGGTTCGGAAATGATCGTCATTAAAACAAAGGCGGAGCTGGAGAAGATGCGGCGCAGCGGCAAGCTCGTGCATGACATCCTGCAGGCTCTTGGCGCGATGGCGGCGGAAGGCGTTTCCACCTGGGACCTCGAAGTGGCCGCCGCAAAGATGATGCAGGACGCGGGCGCGAAGCCGGCGTTCAAGGGCTATTACGTGCCGGCGGCGGGCGAACGCTTCAAGTATGTGCTCTGCACTTCGGTGAATGACGAAATCGTGCACGGTATGCCGAACCCGAAGCGCATTCTGAAGTCCGGGGACATCGTCTCGATCGATACCGGTGTGTCGCTCGACGGTTATTTCGGCGATTCGGCTATTACGGTTGGGATCGGGGAGTTGAGCGAAGAGGCAAAGAAGCTCCTCCGGGTCACCAAAGAATCGCTCGAGCTCGCGATTGACAAAGTCCGCGAGGGCAACCGGCTGTTCGATATCTGCGGCACGGTGGAAAATCACGTGGTGAGCAACGGGTTTTCGATCGTCCGGGAATACGTCGGCCACGGCATCGGAACGCAGCTCCACGAGGAGCCGCAGGTTCCGAACTATGTCGACAAGCGGAATGAAAATCCGCGGCTGCGCGAAGGCATGGTGCTGGCCATCGAGCCGATGGTCAATGCGGGCCGGCCCGAAGCAAAGGTTTTGAAGGATAAGTGGACCGCAGTGGCGAAGGACGGCTCTTACTCAGCGCACTTCGAGCACTGCGTGGCGGTGACCAAAGAGGGGCCGTGGGTGCTGACCCGGCAGTAGTCCGGGTGGAAGCCACGGTGATTGAGGAATTACCCAGCCTGGTGTACCGGCTGGAGCTGGTGAATAAGCAAAAAGTCCTGGCGCACGGCGCCGGGGCGGCGGAAAGAAATTGGGTCCGGCTTCTGCCGGGCGACCGGGTCGAAATCGAGTTCGCCGAACACGATCCAACACGGGCAAGGATTCTGAAGAAGCTGTAGAGGCCGAAAATTTATGAAGGTTCGAGCGTCGGTTAAAAAAATCTGTGTGAAGTGCAAGCTGGTTCACCGCGAAGGCGTGGTCCGGATCATTTGCGTCAACCCGAAGCATAAGCAGCGGCAAGGTTAAGGATAAGAGAATATGGCACGTATCG
>CAZPZE010000787.1:0-3180 GCA_964590625.1 uncultured Solibacteraceae bacterium | reverse complement strand
CGGCCACGGACGCAGTATTACGAGCGCGGACCGCCGGCAGCCGTCCCCGCCCCGCGCCGCAATCCCATCGAAGAGTTCGTGGAGGTTCTCGTCACTGAACTCGGCGTACGTGCCAGACTACCCGGTTTTTTCAGCCTCCCGCGGGTGTATGATTATCATCCTGCGGGAATAAGCATGACCTCACAAACGTATTTCAGACTCGCTGAATCTTCCCTTCTTGTCGTTCTGGTCGCCTCCCTCGCGCCATTCGGCCATCAGGCTCTCGCGCAGGGCAGGCGTGCGCCCGATGGACCAATGGCGAGCGTCAACGACCCCTCTGGCTTACCGCCCGACCCCACGCACATCAAAGTCCTGCTGCCTGACCAGATCAAATGGACGGGCAACGAAGCCCTCCTCTACGGCACACCCACCAAGCCGGGCGATCCTTATGGCCTCCTGGTCAAATTGAGCCCGGGACAATTTTCCGCGCCGCACACGCTTGCCAACGACCGCTGGGTCTTAGTTGTATCCGGCACCTTGTGGATCAGCTCCGCCGCTGGCTTCGACCCGAAATCGACGTATCCGGTCCCGGCCAATAACTTCGTCACGAACGTCGCCAAAACCGTGTTTTGGGACGGCAACCGCGCTGGCGCCCCGGAGCCCACCACGCTGCTGATCAGCGGTATCGGATCGGCTGACAATCACATCATGGGCGAGTATTCGCGGAAAGTCGCCGTCAGCGTCAACGATCCGGCCGGTCCGGCGCCCGACAAATCTCACATCACGATTGCGGCAGTTCCGCTCACCGGGAACCCGAAGCTCTATGGCGAGGGTCCGGGGTCCACAACGGAGGGTGCGCCCTACGGAGTGATCCAGACCTGGCCGCCGGGCCGCACCTCCACTCCCCACTACCACGCAAACGCGCGCTATATCTATGTTCTTCAGGGTCCCTGGTGGGTCAGTTCCAGCACGATCCATGACCTGAGGCTGACGTATCCGGTCCCGACCGGCAGCTTCGTCGAGGATCTTCCCCATGGCATCCATTGGGACGGTAACCGCCTCGATGCGGGGTATACCACGCGGCTCTATATCACCGGCGTCGCACCGGCGAGCAACCACGACGTGGACGTATACGGCAATGATGCGCCGCCGCAAGCTGGTCGCGGCGGATCCGGCCCTGGTAAATAACAGGGAACACCTTGGTTCCTTCCTGCGCAGGCTGGGATCTGCCTCCGATCACCGGAGCCAGAATTCCGTCGGAGCCCACGGGCTTTCTATTTTCCTGCAGTTTTCGGAAGCTTGATCTCGACAGCGAACTGCATCCACTCGATCTTCCCCGCCTTGTCGTCAGCGCTGTCGCCGAAAAGGAATTCGCGGGACGAACGATTCACCTCATCTTCTGCTGTCCACCCGTACGACATGTCGATATAGATTAGCCTGTGCGCGCGATAGGGTGAATTCACAACCGAGGCGAATTCGTCGCAGTCCCCTTCAGGGTGCTTCGAAACGACGCTGATAGTCCACCCCGGCTCGAGAACGAAATCGAGCGCGGAGTTGATGGGATGGCGATATTGTTTATCCCTGAATACCCCACCCGAAAAGCAGATTGCCCCGGCGGCACAGGCCGGTTTGCGATCTGCCGGCTTTCGAGGCGCCGTCCTTATTTGTTGAGCACGCACGGTCAGCGCCAATAGCAGCGTGAGCGCCGTCGCCCGGAAAATTCGCATCCGGCACCAGGCCTGGCACATTTCGTCCAGCACTTGAGTTCTGGATTCTTCCGCGTAAGTTCTGTCAATCGGCCAGAATCACAAAGCAAACTTCCGCGGATCCTGCCGGGCATCCCAGACGCGAACAATCCGAATACCGGAATTCGCGATCTGATAAAAAATGATCAGCCCCTCGGCAACGAAGCTTCGCACCCCAGGACCGATCTCAGGTCTTGATTTACCGATTCGAGGCTGGCGGACAAGCGTCTGAAACACTTCGTACAGCCGATCCATTACGCCGTTGGCGGCTGGTTCATTCTCTCTCGCAATAAATAGCCAGATTGAGTCGAGATCGCGAAGAGCCTTACGGGAAATTCTGTACCGCGCCATCGCGAACTTCGCGGCTGTCGGCGCTACGAGCGCGACCGGCCCGCCAACCGCTCCCGCCCGCGCGCCGCAATGCCGTCGAAAAGTTCGTGGAGATCCTCGTCACTGAACTCTTCGTAGGCCCCTGCGTCCAGGTCAGCCAGACCCTCGCCAACAAACTCCCGCACGCCCTGGAGATCAGCCTCGCGCCGCGCAAGAAGTTCCACAGCTTCGCGAACCGCGTCTGCGGGCGAAGAAAAGCGTCCGCTTTGTACGCTTCGCTCGATGAACGCCTCCAACTCGCGCGTCAGATGAACTTCCATGCACTCAGTCTAGCAACCGCCGGAAGCAGCCTGATTCCAGCACGATCCATGACCTGAGGCTGACCTGGCCGGTCCCGACCGGCAGCTTCGTCGAGGATCTTACCCATGGCATCCATTGGGACGGTAACCGCCTTGATGCGGGGTACACCACGCGGCTCTATATCACCGGCGTCGCACCGGCGGCCAACCACAACGTGGACGTGTACGGTAATGATGTGCCGCCGCAAGCCGGCGGTCGCGGCGGTTCCGGCGCCGGTAAATAACAGGGAAAGTCCCGGTTCCTTCCTGCGCAGGCTTCAGCGAAACTCGGTGGCAGACGGTGATCGGTGGCCTGGTACCAGAACTCTGTTTCGGCGCGGCAAGCGCGCCTAGCGGCAATCATCTCCGCAGTCCGGCTCAGAAGAAAAACGTCGCGAAGTCATATCAGAGACGAACGATGGCGTCCTTTACTCGCGGGTGGCAATTATCGCGCCGATAATCCCACCGAAGTCGGTTACAGTTCACCACCGCCCCAAATTGGTGCAATTTATCGATAGTCTCTTAAGGCGGCGGGCTCCCTCGCAAATCAGCCAAGATTACGACAAAAAGCCACTTTTATATAAATTAATGCAATGAGGATGGGGCATATTCTCCGTGATCGTGCTATACTCCACCAATACTCAATGCTGATATTCGCACATTCGGGCAGATATTGTCTGCTCACAGCCTTAGCAGTAGCTTCTATTTACGGACAATATTTCAATGTCTCTCCGACAAGCTTGCCTCACGGGAAGATTGGGCAGGACTACAAACGCAGGACACTGACG